>JBFRWR010000577.1:0-8738 GCA_051439685.1 Trichodesmium sp. | reverse complement strand
TTGAAACTAGAGGGTTTCCAGCAGTAGTAGAAGCTGCTGATGCGATGGTTAAAGCAGCTAGAGTTACCCTAGTGGGTTATGAAAAAATAGGTAGCGCTCGTGTAACAGTAATTGTCCGAGGAGATGTTTCAGAAGTACAAGCTTCTGTCGCTGCAGGAATAGAGTCAGCTAAAAGAGTTGATGGTGGTGAAGTAGTATCAACTCATATCATTGCTCGTCCCCACGAAAACCTAGAGTATGTCTTGCCAATTCGATATACCGAAGAAGTAGATCAGTTTAGAACTTATTAACTTAATTTAGTGAACAAAGCTAACTTGAGGTAGTGGAATTTACCCTAAATATTTGGCAAAAACGGATTGACTTTCCCAAACTTGAGGATAATGTTTTGATTTTTTAGGAACAGACACCTAGTTTACCCTCAAACTTTAGGGTAATCATTTACAGAGATTACCCATTCTGGGGAAAACTTTAAGATTAACATTGAAGTAGATCAAGCTAGAGGGTAGGCTAATCAAAAGTCGAAAATGTCAAGCAATTTTCATCTAGAAATTAATTAGTGCCGATTTTATGGGATTTGGGAAACTAAGAGAGATCAGCATAATTAAGTGCTATTAAAGTAGCTTATATCAAGACTACAGATCAATCCAAATACTCAGGAAAAGTCAATATATAGACGACAAAGTAAAATAATCTGTAAAAGAATATCACGGAGTAAAAATAATGTCAATTGCCGTTGGGATGGTAGAAACCCTAGGCTTTCCAGCAGTAGTAGAAGCTGCTGATGCAATGGTTAAAGCAGCTAGAGTCACCCTAGTGGGTTATGAAAAAATAGGTAGTGGTCGCGTAACAGTGATTATTCGGGGAGATGTATCAGAAGTACAAGCTTCAGTAGCAGCAGGTGTTGATAATGTGAGGCGGGTAAATGGAGGCCAAGTTATGTCAACTCATATCATTGCTCGTCCCCATGAAAACCTAGAGTACGTTCTGCCTATTCGTTATACTGAAGAGGTAGAACAATTCCGCGACAGTACCACAGCAGTCCGCTCAATCAATAGACCATAGCATTAACTTGATTTCGGATGGCAGATTTAAAATTGAACTAAATAGGATTATTCCTCAAGTTCTAGAAGATTTGCCAGAAAGTGAATTGATGGAAAAAAAATCCATGAATATCACTATTAGGGTATTTTCACCCTGAGAAATATCAAATAAATACTTTTGTGGGGTTCAACTCTAAAATCTAATATCTGAAATCATGTAATTACAAAAAAGATCATGCAAATTGCCAAAGTTCGTGGCACTGTCGTCAGCACTCAGAAAGAGCCTAACTTAAGAGGAACAAAGTTACTTCTGCTGCAATTCATAGACGAAGAAGGCCATCCACTGTCAAAGTATGAAGTAGCCGCCGATAATGTCGGAGCTGGAATCGATGAATGGGTTTTGGTTAGCCGTGGTGGTGGAGCGCGTGAAATACCTGGCAGTGAAAAACTTCCTATAGATGCCAGGGTAATAGCTATTATTGACACAATCACTGTGGACAATCGCATGATCTACGGTAAAAAAGACCAATATCGTTGAACAGTCCGTCTCAAGCTGTTGAACTGTGGGATGTTAAATTGACATACAAAACCCAAAACTTAACTGAGGATATGTTCAAGATATACCACAGACAAGCAAATTGTTAAAAATGTGGCTTGGACTATGGTCAAAGATTGTACATTTAGCCCCTGCCTCAAAATGTTCGCAAAATCAGAACAGATAATTGCCGAGAAGGCAGTTTATCAATGGACAAGGAGTTAAAGACCTCTGTTAATTTGAGAAAAATGGTCTCCTAGACCGTAAATTCCTGTGAGATATAACGCAGACAACCTCGGTTGAAAGCGCGACTCTGACCTAGCCACAAGGCAAGAGGCAACAGGAAGTAAATATCAAACGGTCATTTTATGACCTAATTGTATGAGTTTTATGAAGCAGCATCAGGAAAAAGTATATGCCACACCGCAATCAACCAGCGCCCCCCACCCCTTGGTCTCACAATTTAGCACAGCCTAATATAGATGCTACAGCTTATATTCACTCATTTTCCAATGTTATTGGAGATGTCCGCGTTGGAGCTAATGTATTAGTAGCTCCAGGCACATCAATTCGTGCTGATGAAGGTTCTCCCTTCTTCATTGGAGCAGGAACGAATATCCAAGACGGAGTAGTTATCCACGGTTTAGAACAAGGACGAGTCATTGGTGATGACCAACAAAAGTATTCTGTGTGGATAGGTAAAAATGCTTCTATCACTCATAAAGCTTTAGTTCACGGTCCTTGCTACATTGGTGATGACTGTTTTATCGGTTTTCGTTCTACAGTGTTTAACGCTCGAATTGGTGAAGGCTGCATTGTGATGCTGCACGCTCTAATTCAAGACGTAGAAATAGCTCCCGGTAAGTATGTGCCTTCAGGAGCAGTTATTACAAATCAACAGCAAGCAGATCGTTTGCCAGATGTACTACCTGATGATATGGAATTTGCCCATCATGTGGTGGGAATTAACGAATCTTTACGGCAGGGTTATCTGTGTGCAAAAAATATGTCTTGCATTACCCCTATTAGAAACGAAATGAACATTAATTACACAAATGGCAACGGTTACAGCTCTTCTGGATCGGGTAAATTGACTCCAGAAGTAATTTCTCATGTAAAGCAATTGGTATCCCAAGGATATTATGTTGGCACGGAACACGCTGATACTCGTCACTTTAAAACAGGTTCTTGGAAAACTTGTTCTCCAATTGAAAGCAGTAACTCTTCAGAAGTAGTAGCAGCTCTAGAAGCTTGTATTGAAGAACATACTGCCGAGTATGTGCGGATGTTTGGTATAGATCCTAAAGCAAAACGTAGAATCTCTCCAATTATGATTCAACGTCCTGATGGCAAGAAAGTTGCTCAAAAATCAACTACTGGTAGCTATAGTGTTCCTGCTGCTGGGGTGAAAACTACTACTGCTAGCAATAGTAAAGGCTTAAGTTCAGAAGCAGTAAACCAATTTAATTCTTTGCTTGCTCAAGGATGCAAGATTGGTACAGAATATGCTAATGAACGTCGCTTTAAAACTAGCTCTTGGCAAAACGGCCCGAATATTCAAGGTGCGGCAGCTCTAGAACAATTTTTAGCAGAACACAGTGGTGAATATGTCCGTTTAATTGGTATTGATCCTAATGCGAGACGGCGTGTTGCAGAAATATTAATTCAAAAACCAGGCGATCGCCCTGTTCAGCAATCTGCGGCTACTTCTGCTAGTTATCAAGCTCCTGTATCTAGTCAAGGCGCTGCAACTAATACTGGATTAAGTCAGGAAGTTGTAGACCAAGTACGTTCACTATTTAATCAAGGATATCGGATTAGTTTAGAACACGCTAATGAACGTCGCTTTAAAACTAGCTCTTGGCAAAGTGGCTCTCCCATCTCTGCTACTCATCCCTCTCAAGCAATAACTGAATTAGAACAAGCTTTAGCAGAATATAGTGGAGAATATGTACGTTTAATTGGTATTGATCCAGTTGCCAAACGCCGGGTGATGGAAACCTTGATTCAACAGCCAAACGGTAAAGGTCAGGGATTTGCTCCATTGAAAGCTGCTGCTGCTAATGGAAATGGAGTAAGCAATGGGACTCCTAAAACAGCACCAGTTTATAGTAGTGTAAAACCTACTACAGGCAGCAATAAACTAAATCAAGATGTAGTTGAACAAGTTCGCTCTTTGATTGCTGGCGGTTACAAAATTGGTACAGAATATGCCGACCAACGTCGCTTTAAAACTAGCTCTTGGAAAACTGATTCTCAAATAGATGGCAAACGTGAGGCTGACATTTTCCCTGTTTTAGAAGAAAGTTTGGCTCAACATGAGGGAGAATATGTGCGCTTGATCGGTATCGATCCTAAAGCGAAACGCCGTGTTTTAGAAATGATTATTCAGCAACCTAATGGTAAGAACTAATTGAAGTAGGTGTTAGGTTTTAGGTGGTTTGGTCGTAGGGGTTTGGAAACCAAACCCCTACAGTCTTGGGTAGTCCTGCATAGTAATAGTATACGGAAAAAAGGAATACCAGGCACTAGAGCAAGATGCTCTCACTGCTGTGTTTCATAACAAAAATAATAGACATCTCCAAAAATAAAAAATTCAATCAATTATCGAGGATCAAACGTCAATTATTTCCCCTCTTGAGAGGGGTTAGGGGTGGGTTCCCTCCTCCCTCCTCCCTCCTCCCTACTCCCTACTCCCTCTTTTCTGGAGATGTCTAATGATAATGCAACACTATCCAGTTTTTTCACATTGGTATAACTGTTTTTTTGTTTCTATAAATATTGGGTAAAATTATGAAAAAAATTCTCTTTCTTTGTACGGGTAATTATTATCGCAGTAGATTTAGTGAGTATTTTTTCAATGATTTAGCCTCAAAAAAAGGAATAAAATGGGAAGCAGATTCACGGGGTTTGAATGTTAATCCAGAATCTGGAAATGTGGGGGCTATTTCATCAGAGGTTATTAAAGCTTTAGAATCTTTAGGTATTCAGATTGACTCTTTATCTTTGAGGGAACCAATGCAAGTTCAACAAACAGATTTAGAACACGCTGACCAAGTTATTGCTGTTGATGAAGTTGCTCATCGTCCTTTAATCCAGTCTCAGTTTCCTCAATGGGTTGATCAAATCGAATATTGGAAAGTTAAAGATTTGGATGAAAATCCTGATGAACCTCCTCTTTTGCAACTACAAAATAATATTCAATTGCTTCTGGAAAAATTAGATTAAATTAACTTTTATTGTCTGAGATTTTATGCTTAAAACTATTATAAAAAGGAGTATTTATGCAGTTGTCACCACTACAACATATAACTAATATTGAGCCTTTTGTTAGTGGTGATGTAAAAATCGATCCAAGTGTAGCGATCGCTCCTGGTGTGATTATTCAAGCTGCGAATAACTGTCAGGTTATTATTGGATCAGGGGTGTGTATTGGTATGGGAGCTATTATTCATGCTTACCACGGCAATATTGAAATTGAATCGGGAGCGACTATTGGTTCGGGAGTTTTATTAGTTGGTAAAAGTAAGATTGGAGCTAATGTTTGTATTGGTGCTTTGGCAACTATTATAGAAGAAGATTTAGAATCAGACAAAGTTGTGCTACCTGCTTCTATTACTGGTAATTCAGGGAGAGAAATATTAGATAATAATACATTTACTCCAACCAAAACTAATTTCCTGAAAAATCAAAATTCATCTAAAAATGTTGATACCTTAGATAAATTTTCTGAAAATAATTATATTTCAAATTTAGAAAATACTTCTTTATCCTCAGAAGAAACTGAAACTGAAACTGAGCAAGCTAACACTCAATTACAATCAGCAAATACTTCTTCATCCTCAGAAGAAACTGAGCAAGCTAACACTCAATTACAATTAGCAAATACTTCTTCATCCTCAGAAGAAACTGAAACTGAAACTGAAGAATCTAAGACTCAATTACAATCAGAATCATCTCCAAATATAGATCCTCAAATTTATGGTAAGGAATATGTAAACCAAATAATGAAGACTTTATTTCCTCACAAAAATTCCTTGAGTTCTCATCCTGATGATGAAGACTAAAATATATCTTCAATAATTAATAATTAACAATTAACAATTAATAATTAATAATTAATACCTAAATTTCGCAGGACAAAATATAGTACGAGGCTAGTGCAGGATTGCAGAATTTCCTACGGAATGCTGCGCAAACAGGAGAAAGTCATAATAGTCAACTATAATTTTTCGGTAAATTTTATAATTGTTAGGACTTACGCAAAACATGAAAACATACGCCACCTGTAGGGGCGATTGGCCAATCGCCCCTACAAGATGTGGTGGCTATGGGTAATATCATGTTCCCCTTGCAGGGGAGCTGCGCTAACGGATAATCACTTATAATAAAGTTTATGTTTGTAGTAGGGCTTCAGCCCTATCTAGAATTAGGGCTGAAGCCCTACTACGAGCTTTAATTATAGTAACTATTTAACCAAACATGATATAAGTCCTCATTGTTTAGTTGGTAGATCATTATCAATGATTAATGAAGCTACTTCTTGAGGATTATCTTGCTTAAAATGAATAGTTTGAGCTGGAAAATATATAGTTTGATAATCATAAATAGTTTGCTCTTCTGTTAAACCCTCTTGTCCTCTTAATAATCCTCTTTTCAAAGCTGTTTCAAAGCTACAATTAATCCAAATACTGAGGTCATATTCTTTGATAAATGGCTGCTGAAACAGAAATATTCCTTCAAAAATAATAATATCTATATTTTGAAAATCATAAGTATATGAATAAAATTCATCTGTTTTAAGATGCAGTAGTTCTGCTTCTAAGCAAATTGATTTGTTATATTTCAGAGGGATAATTAATGAGTTAAAAAGTTGATACCAACGAAAAGCATTTTCATAAAAGTGTTGAGCTGGATTTATTTGATTAAATCTAATATCTTGAGAGTTATGCCAAGCATCAAGACCAATTAAAGCAACTTTTAAACTTTTGGCTTGTAATAAATTAAATATTTCATTTGCGACTACTCCTTTACCTGAACCGTCGATACCACTAATAGCAACCAGTAAACTTTGAGTAGTAGGAATTTGAGAAGACATCTGTGTTATTTGATTAACAGCATATTCAATATCATTCAGCAAAACTTCAGGTAACTTCATCTGTGAATACTCCTAATCTGTTATAAAACCCCTAAGCGTATCTTTGCAAAAGTGAGGATTAGGAGACAGGAGACAGGAGACAGGAGACAGGAGACAGGAGACAGGAGACAGGAGTTAGGAGTCATATCAAATCCGTTTAATTGCACATACAATCTAATTATTTACAGTTCAGGAGCCTGAGTTTTAGCAGTCGATCGTAAAACTCTTTAAAATAGTAGAATGATTAGGTTTAATATCTTCTACTGACTACTGACTACTAAATTGATAGTGAGGTTATTCAACCGGATTTGATATCAGGAGTCAGAATTTGCATAAATATAATAGGGAAAAAAGTATAACGCATAGCCCCACACTCCCAATCATAGATCCAAAATGGCTTCTATACAAATTTAACTAGCTATCAGTATTGAGCATTGAGCATTCAGCTAAGAGAAAATTTCTGTTTGACAAGAACACATTTTTTTGGTATTCGATAACTTGATCATTAGACATAAAATATAATATAATCTAAAATTAAGTAGAGACATACCTAAAAAACTTTCTATCTTTCAGGGACAAAAAGTGATTAATTATCTCTAAAAATTAATATATTAATATGAGAACTCCTACTGGTTAGAGTTTAACTACGATTTAAGATGAACTAAACCAGTTTCTATTTTTAATTTCATATAAAAATTGCCAAAGTAGCCCTAAAGACTATCAGCTAGAATGTTGAAGAGAGTAAGTGGGTTAACTGCTACGCCGAAGTAAAGAGGTAGAAAATGAAAATACAAACCCACAATGATTATAAGCTAGAATCTATTGAATCCCCAATTAGATTTGGAGATGCTGCTCTTGGTTTAGTCACAACTCGCAGTTTTCCGGCCATAGTTGGTACTGCTGATATGATGCTGAAGTCATCTGGCGTAATGTTGGTAGGTTATGAAAAAATTGGTAGTGGATATTGTACGGCAGTAGTTCGTGGTGGTATTGCTGATGTTCGTATAGCAGTAGAGTCTGGAGCTGAAACAGCGGAAAAATTTGGACAACTTATTTCTAAGACTATTATTCCTAGACCTTTAGCTAATTTAGAAGTTGTATTACCTATTGGCAGTCTTTTACTTCAACTATGCCAAGGTAGAATTTCGCCAGAGTTTAGAAATAAGGCAGTTGGTCTGATCGAGACTAGAGGGTTTCCAGCAATGGTGGGAGCTTGTGACGCGATGCTCAAGTCTGCTGATGTACAGTTAACTTCTTATGAGACTACAGGTTCAGGTTTATGTACTGCTATTGTGCGGGGTTCAGTCTCTAATGTGGCAGTTGCTGTAGAAGCTGGAATGCACGAAGCAGAAAGAATTGGAGAGTTAAATGCTGTGATGGTAATTCCTAGACCATTAGATGATTTAGAAAGAACATTACCTGTAGCTGGCCATTTAATTGAAGAGAAACCAGAACCGCTACGTTTACCAGTGGCAGTTAAAGAGAAGGAAAAAGAGCTAGTAAGATTACCAGATTTTGCTCAACTTCCTGTACCGATAAAGGAAGAAGTTAAGGATAAATCTTGACATCCTCTTCCGACTAATCAAAGTAGCAAAATTTGTAGGGTGCGTTAGGCGCTTTTTCCTCATAGACTTTGGAGCTTAAAAATATAATTGCGCCGTAACGCACCATTTTCCTCTAACTCAAAAGTCAAAAGAAAAAAATATACATTTTGGGGTGCGTTACGCTTCGCTAACTCACCCTACTAGACTGACACACCTTAAATAGTGCAATAGTAGGGGCGGGTTTCCCCGTTAAATTAACGAGCTTTCACCTAAAGTTAGATAAACCCGCCCCCATAAATGTAACGCACCATTTTAGCTGTGTCGGTCCACTACTGGAGTGAAATAATTATTGCTCTGCTGATTAAATATAAAAGCATTTACAGATAAAGGTTTGAGCTTTTTTAAGTCTTGAAAAAGCACAAGGTTTTCCTTCTAGGTAGCTCAAAAAGTGAGGATTTTGGGTTCGCGAGGCAGAAAAATAA
>JBFRWR010000576.1:0-3905 GCA_051439685.1 Trichodesmium sp. | reverse complement strand
TAGCGGGTGCAGATCATTTGACATTGCCATTTTCTGTTTTGCAGGCAATGACTATTCACAGTTTATCAGAACAAACTTTTAAAGAATTTAATGAAAAAGGAAAGGGAATTATGTATTAGTTGGTAATAATCAAATATCTGTAGGAGGAAGCTAATATTGAAGATAAATATTAGAATTTTCAAGTCGATCAAAAGCTTCCTCCTAGATTATATACAACCAATATTTATACCGTTTTATTTTGTTAATTAATATTATCTGTGTCAGCTAAAGATATATTTCAAAAGATACTTATGAGGATTTCTTTTCTCGTCAATTTATTCAAGATTCTGTGGCAGAATATCAAATTAAACTCTTAATTTTTGATTCTATCAAGCAAGAAGTTATTTTATGGAAAGAATAGATTACTCTCAACTTATTCAAACAATTCTCACCGGACATTCAATTAATGATGGTAAAACTAACACGGAAAGTCAACTTATCTTTGACACTAAACGTCATCATTACCAAGTCTTAAATATTGCCTGGAAAGAACAAAAAAGAATTTACGGCGTGATTATTCATGTTGATTTAAAAGGTAATAAAATCTGGATTCAAAGAGATGGAACAGAAATAGGAATTGCTAATCAATTGATATCTGCTGGGGTTCCTAAACAAGATATTGTTTTAGGATTTCATGCTCCCTATAAACGCAGTTTAACGGAATTTGCTGTTAGTTAATAATGATTACTTCAGATATCGGGAATAGCTATATTGTTTGTCAATTTAATCATCTGTTTCTGGTGTTTAGGAATCCACAATACATGAGCATCCTGTTAGTTGTACGACATTAACCTGTAGAATAAGTCTAATAGTTTGGCTGAACTTAGGCAATTGTTTGAGGTTTAATTTTGCTTACTTAATTAAAAGCAAGTCAAGCAGTAATATTGATATTATTTCAGTAAGTTTAACTTACAGCGGTTTTCATTTCAGACGTTGCATGCAACGTCCCTACTTGGGTTATGGCGATGTGGTTCATTAAGAGCGAAAGGCACTGTAAGGTGAATTGTTATATGGTAGGTATTTTCTTCAACCTAAATATTTTTTTATCAGATTTAATTTTAGTGAAACTTAAAGTCTTTCTAACCATTTTTCTAATGCTAGATCAATTAATGACTCTAGAGATTTGTAATAATCTAAAACTTTTGAATTTAATTCTTTTCCCATTCTTTCTCTGGAAACCTTTTTATAATGCTTAAATAACTCTATATCTTCGGATATTAAAAGTTTTCCATGTTCATAATCACTAAGAATTTTATTCACTGCCTTAAAATATTTATCCAGCATAGTTGCTTTGATTGGTAAACTATATATACCTTTAACAATTTTCTTCTCAGTTACTGTTATTTTGGAGCACTCTCCTTCTGTTTGAATTGCTTCTAGTAACTTTTGCATACTTCTTTTATGTTTATTTATTTCTGTTCCTACTCCACTTGAAACATAACCCTCAATCAAAGCTTTATCTTGCCAATCCGTCCAAATTCTAGCCCTGCCAATTCTCGAACTTTCACCACCTTTATATGGCAGCCAAAGAAACAATATTACTTCATCCTTATAAGAACAAAACTCAGCACAAAATTTACTACTTTTGCCACTACCACTTCCGTATTTAATACTTCCAGCAGAACCAAATTCTTGAATTTTAGGATTAAACCCCAAAATTTTCCGTCGAATCTTAAAAATCTCTTCTTGCTGTTGAGAATCAAAATTATTTACAAGTTTCAGAAGTGCCGTAGGTGGAGTAGGTAAATCTAAATCATTTTCTAGTTCTTGATAGGGAATAATTGCCTTTGAAATCTTGTCATTATCCACATCTTTTAAACTGAGATAAAACTTATCCTCATCTTGAATAACAGAAAATTCCAAAAACTGAAAATCAAGAGTATGATATTTTCTATCTGTAAAATTATCCCGATGAAAATTAGGAGTAATTGCTATTAATCTTACAGGTTGCTGATAATCAACTTTCTCACTAAAAGGTTGCTCATCCAACAAAGCATCATAATAACGAGTCAACTGTTGAACTATTCCCCGATCCTCAACATTTTTCAACTCTAAAATTACTAACTTTTGATGACTATCGACTGCCAAAATATCGCATCTCTGATTATTAACAATATATTGTCTGTCTAAGACATTTAAACCGAGTAATTTTTCCAAATTTTCATAAAGAAAATCCTCTAAAATTTCTTCACTAACAAATTCCCAACCAGAACCAGTTTTGATTAAAGATGCGTTGGTGAACATATCTAATTGAATCTAAATTTTTCCCTTAATCTATAATAACTGAAGTAATAAAGTTTCTGTTTTCCAAGTTGCACAACCACAGCAAAAAAAATCATTATATTCTGTATTATAGTTGTAAAAGTTCCCCAAGTATAGCACTACGCATTAAGGCTCTTGACATTTCTAAATCCTAGAACCCTTGAAAAGTCTGCTACTCCCTACTCCCTACTCCGTAGCGCTATAAAACTTTAGCATCAATTACTAAATCCTAATGTCCAGTCTAGCACTCGCTTACCCTACTGCAAACTCTGTAAATTGACGTAAATAAGGAGCTTTAAAGGCTAAAACAATATCTTCTTTGGGAACTCCTACAGCTACTAACTCATTTGCTATTCCTGTTTCGGTTCTATCTCTCTGAATCCAAATTTTATCATCTTTTATATCGACATGAATCACACAACCATAAACCCGTTTTTGCTCCTCCCATCCCAGATGAATGAGTTGATAATGTTCCCGTTTTGTATCAAAAATTAATTGTACTTCTGTCTGTGCATCTAAGTCATTACCTGAGTGTTTTGTCAAAATATTTTGAACTAATTCTTGATAGTTTATTCTTTCCATAAAGCTATTTCCTCTTTAATAATTTCAAAAATAAGTAACTTGAGTTGATATTCAGCAATTAATTCTTGAATAAATTGATTGCTGAAAAAATCAGTGTAGATATCTTGGTTAATTGCTAAATATAAAACTCTCTCTGGTTGTTTTTTTCTAAGAGCAGAACGATAACTGAGAAATTGACCTAAAGCTACATAAAAGCTAGCTAAATCTGATGCACCAATAAAAGATTTAATCTCTACAGCAATCTTTATACCATCTTTCTCTGCTGCTATAAATTTTTCTCCTGCTAAATCTATAAAAAAATCAAGTTCTTCTACTTTAATAAATAAAGGATCATGAGTAATTATCCATCCCTCTTTTTCTAAGGCTAGACGAACAGTATTATGAAATATATCTTTAGCTGACATAGATAGTAGTAAGTTAGAAGATTGTATTTAACTTTCTGAGTTACGAGACGCTTTTTATAAAGTAGTTAGTGTTAGATATTATTTGACTTAACCTAACACTTACTACCTGAAAACTAATACCTAATTATTTTGCCCAACGATTTTGACTTTGCTCTAAATTTTCTAATAATTCCTGTTTACTCAAAGACGGTTTTTTACAAATTAAGCCTTGACAAACTAACCCTACAGAATTTTCTGGTAAGTCAGTTTCAACCTTATATATAGTAGTAGGAAAATACTGAGTAATCAAATTAGAAATTTCTGCTTCAGAAGTCCTAACTAAAGTTTGATTTCTATACCAGTCAAGAGCAACAAATAAACTCGGACAAGCTTGAGGAGACTGTTTCATTATGCTACTAAAAGCATTTAAAGCAGACTCGGCACGATCGAGATAATGTAACTGTTCAGTCAACAAAGATAAACGAACTAAATTACTTATTGCTACTCCATTTGCTGCGGGTGTTGCATTATCAATATAATTCCTTTCTCTTAATATTAATTCCCCACTAACATCTGTAGGTGTATTGTAATAACCTGCTGCTTCTAAACTCCACAAAAATTCGTCAAATTCATCTTGTA
>JBFRWR010000575.1:0-5025 GCA_051439685.1 Trichodesmium sp. | reverse complement strand
GTCACAGGTGCAATACCAGAAATATTTTCATTATCTAAAGC
This sequence comes from Trichodesmium sp., assembly GCA_051439685.1. Taxonomy (GTDB): domain Bacteria; phylum Cyanobacteriota; class Cyanobacteriia; order Cyanobacteriales; family Microcoleaceae; genus Trichodesmium. The sequence goes on along the minus strand of JBFRWR010000575.1, from coordinate 4,984 downwards.
TCCTAGAAATCAGACTCTTTCCCTCCATCCTTACTTAGTGAAAGCCACCAACATTTTCATTATCTAAAGCTCCTGAAAAAAATCGGGGCGTCAAAAGATTTTCGGTAGCATCCTCACAATTTTTGTGATATTATTAAAGTTAGATGGGGTTGTTCGCCTATACGCATGATTTTTTATTCAACGCAATTTCCTGATTCACAGACTTTTCAATATTCGCGAATCCGTGTAAAAAATCCATGTCGTGCCTTCCCTGTTTCCCGAATTACCACCTCCTACTCCCTACTCCCTGCTCCCTACTCCCTACTCCCTAAATAAAACAAAATGATTAAAATTCTCCATCTTTCCGACATACATATTGGCAGTGGTTTCTCTCACGGTCGAATCAATCCAGAAACAGGTTTAAACACTCGTCTCGAAGACTTTATTTCCAGTCTAAAACTTTGTATAGATAGAGCAATTTCCGAACCAGTAGATTTAGTTTTATTCGGAGGAGATGCTTTCCCAGATGCGACTCCTGCGCCATACATAAAACAAGCTTTTGCTAGTCAATTACGACGTTTAGTAGATGCTAAAATTCCCACAGTATTATTAGTAGGAAACCACGACCAACATTCCCAAGGTCAAGGGGGCGCAAGTTTAGGTATTTATCGAACTTTAGGAGTACCTGGAGTTGTAGTAGGCGATCGCTTAGAAACCTATAAAATTCCCACTAAAAATGGTCTTATTCAAATTATTACTTTGCCTTGGTTAACTGGTTCTAGTTTAATGACAAAATCAGAGACCGAAGGTAAATCTATGAGTCAGGTAAATGAGTCATTAATTCAAAAATTACGGATAATATTAGAAGCACAAATTCGGAAATTAAACCCAGAAATTCCTACTGTACTTTTAGGTCATTTAATGGCAGATAGAGCGAGTTTAGGAGCCGAACGTTTTCTGGCAGTTGGTAAAGGTTTTAATATTCCTGTTTCTCTGTTAAATCGTGATTGTTTTGATTATGTTGCTTTAGGTCATGTTCACAAACATCAAAATTTGAATCAGTCTAATAATCCACCGATTATTTATCCGGGAAGTATTGAAAGAGTTGACTTCAGCGAGGAGAAAGAAGAGAAAGGTTTTGTATTAGTTGAACTAGAAAAAGGTGTAGCCAAATGGAATTTTTGTACTCTACCTGTTAGAAATTTTCAGACAATCAAAGTTAATGTTTCAGAATTAGAAAATCCACAGAATGAATTATTAAAAGCCATTAGTAAATATCAGATAGAAAATTCTGTAGTGCGGTTAATTTATCAGTTACGTTCTGAACAGTTAGACTTGATTGATAATCGGATTTTACACAAAGCTTTGAGTGAAGCACATACCTATACTATTCAACCAGAATTAGTTAGTCAGTTAGCAAGACCCCGTTTACCAGAATTGGCAAAAGGTAATAATATCGATCCTTTAAAAGCATTAAAAACTTATTTAGACAGTCGGGAAGATATTCAAGATATTCAGGAAGAAATGTTAGAAGCTGCTGCTAATTTGTTGGGGGATAGAGTAAATTTATCCGAGGAAAATTCTGAGGCTCAATTGAGTTTATTTAGTAAATAAAGATATAGTTCCGTAGGGGCGATTCGCGTTTGCGCAGCATTCCGCAGGAAATCGCCCCTACAGTAGTTAAGAGGTAATATAAGTAATACCAAATCCGGTTATAAAAAAGGGTTTTTCCAACTAGCAAATCCTACTTATGCGAAAGGTGCAACTTTTTTAATACCCTCTAACTAACGCGGATTTGGTATAACATTACTTTTTGAACTTGCTATTACGTTTAATTCAATTTTTCCTAAATAATAATCTGAAAATAGATCATAGCTGACTTACTAAAAACTAAGACCTAAATGCTTACCTTTATATTACTAATTTTCCAACTCAGAAACTGTTAGTTTAATATCTGCTTCTAACCATGCTTTTTCAAATTCTTGTTTAACTTCCGCAGCTTCTTTTTCTTTACCTTATGCAATTTTTTTATAACGATGCACTTAATAATTTTTGCGCCACTCTAATTCTGCTGAGGATTTTCATCTTTTATTAAATGCAACTTTATAGAGAAATGGTATGAGTATTATACCTCTCCGGACAAGAGAGAGTAGGGAGTAGGGAACCCACCCCTAACCCCTCCGGTGGAGGGGAAATAATTGATGATTTATACCGGATAATTGATTTGATTTTTTATTATCGGAGATGTCTATTGATTAGCCATTGATAAATGCTAAAGTGTCACCACCACAAGGAAAGCATTTATAATTGTACTTTTGCAACAGTAATTTTGCTAAATTTTTCTCATCATCAGAAAGATGCTTATGCTCATACATTATCACAGAGGGTTTATATCTCAAAAAATCAACTTGTGATAGGACTTTATAATCAAATCCTTCTGTATCTATATGAAGAAGATCTATTACTTCTACGTTATTTCTATCAAATATTTCTTGCATAGTTATAGTTTCAATATCTTCTTCAATAATGTAGGGTTCAAGTTTCCCTTGGAGATGTTTAAGTATATGATTTCTATCGAAAGAACCCAATTGGTCATACCATTCTGGTAGACCTCCTAATTCTGTTTTTGCTTCCTCACAAACATAATAGAATTTCTGAAAACCTCTTTTGGTGGATATAGCAATCTTTTCAAAAATAAATCGTTCAGAATTGTTATAGTTCTGTTTTAATCTCTCAAAAAGAAAAGGAATAGGTTCAATAAATATTCCCTTCCAATTTGTATTTTTGATAACCAAATCCCGAATGGGGTCTCCATGAGACCCATCATTTGAGCCAACTTGCACAAAGAAAACAGAATTTTTATGCTGAATATGTGTCCATATTTGCTTTTGTATTTTTCTAAGTCTCTTGTTATTGTTGTATTGTATTTTCAGGTTTCTGTACCTGTTTAATGTTTTGCGTAATGGCTCGTATACTACAGGATATCTGCTAAGTGTACTTTTTATCGTTTCATGCATATTGACGTTTTCCTATTCAATGAGGGTGAATAATCTACAATTATCTCTGATAACTCTGCATTTTGTCAGCTTCCTAACCTAGAATTTTAAGGTAAGCATTCAGCACTCAGCTATCAGCTATCAGCCATTAATTCATTATTTGGGAAAGAGGAATTAGTCTGATGGCGAGAATTAAAAGTCCGACACGAAAAAGGTAATCAGCTAATCTTAGTAGTTGCTTTATTATTTACGAAAATACTAAAAGCTGTTTGCTGTTTGCGGAGCATTCCGTAAGGAAATGCTAATAGCTGAATGCTTACATTTTAAGTTCTAGACAAATGCCACAACTTTGTGTTTTCAAACCAATTTAATTATCTCATAGAGTCATCCTAGAAGGGAGAGGTTTTATACCCAAATCTTTGATAATTTACTTATCGGGACTGCTAAACTATTGGTATCTGCTGAGTCTAGCGAGGTTGGTCCCCTCCACCTTCAGGAAAACATTTTCCCAAAGGTAATCGAGATGGATAAATTAAACTACTATTATTCTATCATCAATAAATTTTTAACTGAATATTATCAAGTACTTTAGAGTAGCAATTTTACAACTCAGAAGCTGTTAGTTTAATATCAGCTTCTAACCATGCTTTTTGAAACTCTTGTTTAACTTCCGCAGCTTCTTTTTCTTTACCTTGTGCTGATAAACTTTGTGTTAATCCATACAAAGACCAACCATTATTTGGATGTTGTTGTAAATCTTGACGATAAACTATTTCTGCTTCCTTTTCCCGATTTAACTTTAACAAAGCTCCACCCAAAGAATGACGTACAGGATAATACCAATAAGGAGGCTCCATATAGGGTAAATTATCCTGAATTTTTACAGCATTTTCGTATTCTAAAATCATCTGTTCATTGTCACCTTTGAAGCGAGCAATTTTCCCACCTAATAAATGCTTGGCAATTGAAATTAAATTTGTAGCTGGAACATTAGAATTTTCTAAATTACTAAAGTCTCCATTCTTCAATAATTGATTGATTTGTTGATACTCAAATTCAGCATTTTCTAAATTACCTTTACCTACCCATGCCATACCTTTTGCATAATCCCACATTGCCATTGTATAAGGTAATTCACTTGCAGGTTCAGATTCAGTGAGAATTTCATCCCACTTCTGAAATTGCACCAGAGAAAAATAGGGAGTGGGGAGAAAAATTTCAGTATAAGGAAATTGTTTAACTGCCGAAATAGAAACTTTATCTACTAACTTTCTAGCAGCATTAATTGCATCTTTACTCCGTCCTTCCATACTCGCTGCTGACCAAAAAAAATGAATATTGTGAGGATAATAAAGTGCTGAATATAATCCCTTTCTTTGAGAAGTTGCCAGAAAATTTTCATCTGCTTTAATCGCATTTTCGTTAGTAGTAGCTGCATCGTGATAACGACCAATTCTCAGATAAAGATGAGAAGGCATATGTACTAAATGACCTGAAGCCGGAATTAAATTACGGAGAATATCTGCTGATTTTTCTGCTTTTTCTGGATAGGGAGAAGCTTCAAGAGCATGAATATAATAATGTATTGCTCCTGGGTGATTTGGATTTTTTGCTAATACAAACTCTAATGTTTTAACAACTTCATTTGTTAAAGGTTGAGGTTCACCATTTGCTTTCCAGTAATTCCAAGGCATTAAATCCATTAAAGATTCAGCAAATAGAGTTGCTGCATCTAAATCATCAGGATATTGTTGGGAAAGTTCCCTCATAGCATTAGCATAAGCCATGTCTAAAGGTTGACGATTTTCTAAATTTTCCTCGGAATATCTTTGAGATAAACTATTAATATAAGCTTGTTCTATTGAAGTAGTTTTAGGAGAAAGTTTTTGAGCTTTTTGAATAGCTTGATAAGTAGTAGGAATAGATTCTTGATTCATTGGTGCATTAATATTAGGACCTTGTGATAAAGCAATACCCCAATAACACATTGCACAATTAGAATCTAGTTT
>JBFRWR010000574.1:0-4512 GCA_051439685.1 Trichodesmium sp. | reverse complement strand
CTATATGACTCCTGTACGGACGTTGCATGCAACGTCCCTACGACTCCTATTTCCTATCTCCTGTCTCCTGTCTCCTGTCTCCTGACTCCTCCCTAATTATTTATAACTGTTCAACCGAACATGATATAAGTCCTATTTTTTTTAAATCAAAGGAAGATAAATCATAAATTCTGTGCCTTTCTCTAATTCTGACCTGCAAGATATTTTTCCCCCATGGTTTTCTACAATAATTTGCTGGGATATTGCCATGCCTAAACCTGTTCCTTTGCCCACCCCTTTAGTTGTAAATCCCTGCTCGAATATTCTGGAGCGTACTTCTTCGCTCATTCCCAGACCATTATCGGCAATTTCCACTACTGCCATGTTTTTCTCGGTAATTAATTTCGTACTAATAGTAATCTGATTATTATTGGCTTCAATGTCAGCGTAATTTTTGCCTTCACTTGCTTCGTCTAATGCGTCAATTGCATTAGCAATAATATTCATAAATACTTGATTTAATTTTCCTGGATAACACTGAATATTAGGTAAATCTCCATAATTTTTTATTACCTCAATTTCTGGTCTATTTTCATTAGCTTTGAGGCGATATTTCAAAATCAACAGGGTGCTATCAAGACCATCATGCAAGTTAAACTCGCTTTTAGTATCGGTATCGGTGCGAGAAAAAGTACGCAAGGAAGTGCTGATTTCACGAATGCGCTTAATTCCCATTTCCATAGATGCAATTGTTTTGGGTAAGTCTTCGCTGATAAATTCCAGGTCTATTTCCTCTATTTGATCAGTGAGTTCGTCACTAGGGTTAGGCAGTTCTTCCTGATACCTCTCAATAATGGTAAAGAGATCGGGCAGATACTCTTGAATAATACTGACATGGCCTCCCACAAAACCGAGGGGGTTATTAATTTCGTGAGCGACTCCCGCCATCAAATTTCCTAATGTTGCCATTTTTTCTGTTTGTACCAATTGCAACTGTGCTTGTTGCTGATCGGCCAAAGCTTGTTGAGCTTGTTGGTACAATTGGGCGTTTTCCAGGGAAATTGCTGCCTGAGAGCAAAGCAAATTTAGGACTTCTACTCGTTCTTGGGTAAATGCTCCTGTTACTTGATTATTTTCTAGATAGAGAATGCCGATGGTTTTACCACGATCTAATAACGGTAGGCATAAAACAGACTGAGGTTGGTGCTGTTTAATATAAGCATCTCTTGCATAAGCAGTTTCATTGCTGGCATTCTCCAACACTAGAGTTTTTTGGATGTGCTTAACTTGGTTGATAATACTTAAAGGAACTACATGACTGGTTTCGACGGGAATGGGTTCTATTTGGCAAACACCCTTGAGAGTAACCATAGCTTTGAGCATTAAGACTTGTTTTTCAAACAGCATTAAAACTACAGTTTCAGCTCCAGCATTTTCCATAACTACTTGCATTAAATTAGCGATCGCTCCTTCTAAAGATATTTCCTCTGAAAGAGTGCGGAATGCTTTCATTACGGTGGCTAAGTCTAATATTTCTGGTGTACCTATTGTGTTTTGGGAGATTGTTCCCATTCTTAGAGTGGCAATTGTGCTAGTGTTGAGACGGCTGAGTTTTTGTTGTTCGATAATGGACTCCAGGAGACTAGGATAGCGTTGTTCTAATTCATCATTTTTTGCTTTTGCACCCCAACGAGCATAGGTATAGTAAGCTTCTTGCATATAAGTTGCAGCAACTTTTTCTTTACCCCAGTCTAGGTAAAATTTAGCTGCGAGTTCCTTGGCGAGTGCTTCCTCTTGGATGTATTCGTTTTCTTTTGCCCCGGCAATGGCGCGATCATATAAGTCAATGGCTTTGATTTTTTGCCCTAACACTCGACACTTTTCAGCTTCGACTAATTGCCATTTATGCAATGAATTCATGGGGGCAAAATCTGCCCATTTTTTCAGTTGTTTCTGATTTTTAGTCACCTGACGCAATAAGCTCCTTCTCTCGGTTTTAGTGATATCAGAACACAGAGCAAGTCGGGCTAAAGAATGATATAAGCAAAGCGGTACATTAAGAGGCGTTGCCGTTCCTGAGTCCTTATATGCTAAAGCTTGATTGGATATTTCAACAGCACTGGAAAAATCACCAAATACATATCGTAAGTAGAGTTGATTTACATAAGAGAAGAAAAGTCCTGCACCATCCCCTGTTTTAATCTGTACTGGAATATCTTGGGCTTCTGAATAATACGGACCATCGAGAATCTTCGGCTGAGAGGTTTTCCCCATTAAGTTATATACAGATTGATGATAAATATTATTGTAGAGTAAAGGGTTATTTTGCTTCCATTCCTTAATCGCTTCACTGTACTGATGAAGGGTTTCGTCTAAATCAGAGAGTTGATTTCCACTCCAATATAAATGGGCATCCATAGTCATAGCAGACCAAGCTGCATATTCTAAATCACCAGTTTCAACTCCAGTCTGATAGGTTTCCCGAAGTCCAGATATAGTAGAGGTGAGATGTTGTTTCCAGTGGGTGATAAAACAGTTAGGCAGAAACACCGTTTTACAGCGAATATTTTGAGCATGAAATTTTTCTAATGTCTGCAACGCTAACTCTCCAAACTCATAGCCACCATCAATATCCATGACAACCCCACATAGAATGGTTCCATACCAAGCATAAGCGAACGCAGATAAAGGCATATTGCCATACTTTACGGATAAGTTCACTTGCTGAAAAATCAACAGAGGTAATAGCTTCGGCGCACCAATGTAAGCTGCAGATAAAGCGCAGGCAAGAATCCGCATTGCTGCTAGTTTGTCTGGATGAGTCATAGTCGGCAAATTAACCAGGTCTTTGGTTTTTTTGCCTCTTAAAATCCATTTTGTTTTGACTAACCCAAGTAAAACTTGTATTTTATTAGGAGTTTGGGGTAAATTGATGCCGAGTTTTTTGAGAACATAGAGCGCGGTTTCGATAGCTTTTGAGAGCTGATTTTGTGCTAAGTCAGCTTGAATTTGTGTCTCATAAATCGTGATTTTGTCTAGTAGAGTATGGGCTGATTTGAGGGTGGTATTAACAATAGTGTCGAGTTGTGCAAATACTGCAGTTAAGTACATCGCCTCTGCTGTAGCTTCATGCAAAGCTAAGGTTAATGGATATTGCGATCGCCAGCAATTGTCCTCTAGTAATTCAATTCCCGTGGTGAGATAGGCAATAGCAGCACTATAAGCTATAGCTGATTTTGCTTTGCGTCCAGCAGCAAGATTTAACTCGGCGAGTTGCTCGCGCTCGAATGCTTGAGTAATTAGAGATTGAGCAATATTGAGATGATTGACAATATCAAACAGTTTTTCTTCACGGTCTGAGTCTGAACTATTTTTGAGTAACAGTTGACCAATTTTTAAATGAGTTGCCTGTTTCTGCTCATCGGGAATCAAAGAATAAGCTGCCTGTTGGACGCGATCGTGCAAAAAACGATATTTGGGATTAACTGTATCTTCTGTCTTAAACTGTTCTAAACCTTGAAAAAACTTGTAAACCTGAGTCTTAGGCAAAATCAAACCTTCCTGCAATGCTTTCCATAGTGCCGTTGCCACATCAGTAGGTGATTGTTCTGAAACAATTGCTAAGGTATTCAAATCAAAGGAGTTACCAATACAAGCAGCTAACTTTAAGACTTGTTGTGTCTCAGCGGGGAATTTCTGTAACTGCATCGCCATAAATTCCACCACGTCATCAGTAAGTGCCAGAGTATTAACTTGAACAATATCACATTCCCAATAACAACGTTCAGGATTAAAGGTGATGTGTCCATCAACCTGTAATGCTTTGAGAAACTGTGTTGTGAAAAAAGGATTTCCTTTTGTTTTGCGATTAATTAACTCAGTTAGGGGTTGGGCTAATTGGGTTGAACAATTCAACGTATCGGCAATCAAATGATTGGTATCTTTAAACGTCAGAGGTTGAAGAGTAATAGTATTAACAATTGCCTCAGCTTTCTTCAGTTCTGCAACTGTTAAAATAAATGGGTGAGTGGCTGACACTTCATTATCCCGATAAGCTCCCAACATCAGCAAATAGTGACTGTCATTCATCAATAGCTTAATTAACTGTAGCGATGCAGAATCTGCCCACTGCAAATCATCCAGAAATATAACGAGAGGATGCTCTACAGTTGTGAAGACTTTAACGAACTTTTGAAATAGTTGATTAAACCGATTTTGTGCGGCACTCCCAGAGAGTTCTGCCACACTCGGTTGTTGACCAATAATAGATTCTAACTCAGGAATTACTTCAATTAAAACTTGCCCATTATCACCCACAGTTTCTAGAATCTTGCCTTGCCATTGTGACAGTTGTGCGTCAGATTCACAATTGAGTTGCCCGATCAAGTCTTTGAAGGCTTGCACAAATGCAGACAAGGGAATATTACGGTTAAATTGGTCAAACTTTCCTTTGATGAAATACCCTTGCTGACGAGTAATTGGTTTGTGAACTTCATTCACCACTGCAGTTTTACCAATCCCTGAAAATCCTGC
>JBFRWR010000573.1:0-2607 GCA_051439685.1 Trichodesmium sp. | reverse complement strand
GAACAGGATGCTAAGTTGTGGTTGCATGGTGAAACCTATGGCTTCAAGAGTGTCCCACCAACTAAAGACCATGAAACTATTATCAAATCAGTTCTGATTTGTGCCAAAGGAGATGGGGTACTAGCGCCAGAAGAAAGAAATTGGATTGCTGGCCGTGCTGCTGCACTCGGCAGTGATGGATATGAATTAGCTAAAACTTACCCAGCAGATGAAGATGTAATTGAAGTTTTAAGTCAAGCATCTGCTGTGAATAATGCTGGTCGTCGTACAGTTATTTATCTTGCTATTAAGACTTGTAGCGCTGATGGAGAGTTACACCCAGATGAAATGGCTAAAATTTACCAAATAGCAAAAACACTAGGGTTGGAAGAAGAAGTTGTTGATTCTCTCAAAGAAATTTGTGCTGAGGAAGCACAGGTGCGAGAAAAGCGTATAGGTTTGTTATTCCCTGATGGCGCTCCTTACTAAACTTGATTGTTAGTTATTGAACCTAAAGTTTTCCACCTTGTATCATGTCTCATTAAATAACCGTAATAAAAAATATTTGCCCAACTTTGTAGGGACGTTCCATGCAACGTCCCTACATTCTGGTTAATTAATGTTACTTGATATTATACTGAGCTGAGAATGGGAAACCTGATAAATTTGCTTTAGGTTGCCCTGTCTCTTTTGATATTCAGAGCAAAACCCAAGCTACTAAAAACTTAACTTAACTGCGCTTCTGTCACCCAGGCAGCATGAAAACCATAAGGCACTCGCTGCGGAATAATCACTCGCGCTACAGTTTCCCCACTCATATCCTGAGCATTCACCACTACCAACTCAGACGTCTGAGTATTTTCATCATAAACATAAGTCAGCAACCAACCATCATCTTCGCTGCTAGCATTGAGTCGAGGTGCAAAGACTGCCTCTCCACCATAACGCCCTTTACCAAACTCATAAGTTTCCGACTTCCCTGTATCCAAGTCATATTTAATCAAAGCATCAAACAGAGGAGGAAATTCTCCTGCTTCCATTCTTGCTGAATAACCATACCGCGTCTTTCGCCCTAATAATTCTTCATTGACACGGGGGAACTCAGAAGGTACATCATCTAACTTTTCCTCTTTTACCGCTCCTGTTTTTAGGTTAAACCGCCAACGATATAAATAAGGAATATTAGCATCAGGAAAGCGATCGCTATCATTAGCCATAAACACATTAACTGAGTTCAACCGACAAGCAAGCAATACAACCTCATCCCCTTCCTCATAAGCATTGAGAGTATGCCAAACAAAACAAGTTGTAGTTTCAAACCAACGAACCTGTTCACTATCGCCATGACGTGGAATAATACCGAAGCGACTAGGTGTTTCTGGTTCAAACATTACTGGAAATTCACCTTTTTCTGCTCTTTCTGCACGAAAAGTCATGGGTAAATCGAAAAATATACTATAGTTTTCGGTAATCGCAAAGTCGTGCATTGATACTCCCACAGGTAAATCTATAGGTATGGTGCGGAGCAATTCACCATTTGCCGAAACAACGCTATATTGTAAAAAAGGAGGTTGTACCATTGAGTAGCCAAAAAACATCATTTCTCCTGTTACCGCATCAACTTTAGGATGAGCAGTAAAAGGAGATTGGAGTTTGTTGTTAAAAGTCTGTTTGCCAATAGTTTCCAACTCAGGTAGTTTAATATGGTAGGGCGCACCACCACCACCTTCCCAGAGAGCATAAAAATGATTGGCATGATAAACGAGGGCGGTGTTACCTGTATTGATATCTGTACCGTGGGGATTATCTGGTTGGGGTGGATTTAAGAATCCTGGCCATACTGCTTTACCTTCCTGCTTTTCTACCTGGAATTTGTTAGTCCGTACATAACGGTTACGATAGGATGCTTTACCGTCTTTTATTCTGACACCGTGGAGCATTCCATCGCCGTCAAACCAGTGATATTGTCCAATGGGGTCAAATTGTGGGTTGGGGCCATTACGCACAAACATTCCTGAAAGATCGGGAGGTAGTTCCCCGATAACTTTGAGGTTGTCGGCGGTTGTTTCTTCTTTCACGGGGGCGAAATTATTGGTTAAGAAAGGGTTAATGGTAGGAGTTGTTGCAGTCATAAATAATTTTTGATAATGTTTAACTTATTTTATAACAATTGGGAAAAATTTGGTGATAAGTTATTAAGCTCTTTGTAGGTGTCATTTCAGTTATCAGTTATCAGTTATCAGTTATCAGTAACTCCTCCTGAAACAGGAGGCTTAAAAATACGGAATATTATTTTTTTTATCCTCTTGAAAGAGGAGGCTTGAAACCCTAATTTTTCAGTCAGAAGTCAGGAGAGAATATTTTTTTCGATTTTGTATATTAAATAAAATTTTTCCTACAGCTTCTAGTCCCTCTATTACAGAAGAGGTAATTATTAATTATTCGGTAATTTAGTTTTTCGTTTTTTCAAAGGAAACAGACTACGAGTCTCCAGTATTTGCTTTGTTCAATATGATTGTATCATTTTCTAGGATTATTATCACTTTTAACCACCCTAAACAGCCTTAGTTTTAGGTACTGTCTGTAATTTTACTGGATTAATTTTGTTTTAAATAACCAGTAAAATTT
>JBFRWR010000572.1:0-7824 GCA_051439685.1 Trichodesmium sp. | reverse complement strand
TCGCACCAATGAGTCGTAATACCATTGCTGGGCCAGCGAGGGAATCAAACAAGCTAATCCGTATTCGGACAAAACCTAGGTCAGCCGCACCGTCAAAGTCTAGATTTTCTTGGAATGCCCGAATTTCGTCATCCTTCATAATTTCCCGTAGCCAACTCATAAAAGTGCCTAAGTCGGTATCTGGATATTCAAGTGGTACTAGGTCGCCACGCTTGCGGAACCTTGGTATTTCGTTTACACCTAAGTGAATATCGGAAATTCCTTCTTTTTCAGCTCGCCGAACAATTTCTACAAGTGGTACTTGTCCGGGACTAAGTTCTGGACCTACAGGAGTTGCCTGTTGAACTGATGCAGTTTCTGTAGGGGGAATTGTTTGCTCAGGAACAGATGGAGAAGGTTGAGGAGCAGAAGGTTGGGGAGGAGTTGCAGGTGGTCTTCTTGCTGGTGGAGGACCTGGAGGGGCTGGTGGACGAGGCAAACCACGGCCTCCTGGTGGACGGGGAGCTGGTGGACGAGGTGGTGGTGTTTGTGTCATTGTATTACCTTCACTAAGTAGGGTTTGCTGATGGAAGTCTTTTGGTTGAGGTAGGGAGTAGGGAGGGACGTTGGATGCAAGGTCCTTACAGAGTCAAGAGAAACAGGGAGTTATCAAAGAGGTACTCAGAAAAATTATCCCTTGATTTTCCTCCCCAAGTTTTACCCAAATACTAACTTTTGACCCTTACCGAATTATTAATTATTAATTATTAATTATTAAATAATTCTGGTTTAAAGCCTCCCCTTGGATAGGGAAAAAAGTGCTAGGATATTTCCTGCTATTCAATTCGGTAACGGTTTTAACCAGAGGTAATTATCAATTATCCATTATCAATTAATGAACAGCCCCAAATCTCCTAATTTTTCCGAACTTGAAAATACTCAAACCTTTATCTGCCAATAATTTTATATTTAATCAGCCAGCCCTAAGTATTACCTTAACTAAAATTTTTAGGAGTTTAACAGCTCTTTTGGTTTGAGTTAGAGACTGTTTGTCAAAGGAATATTAAATCCAGGAGCAGTAGACTGACACAGCTAAAACTCTGGATGAGGGCGGGTTTATTTCATCTTAGGGTAAACATGAAAATTTCAACTAAAACCCGCCCCTACTATTGCACTATTTAAGGTGTGTCAATCCACTACAAAGACTTACAGTTTTGTTTATAAAATATTTCTAACGCATTAGGTAGGAAAAACTAGAATTTGAGATTGCTTCATTGTGGATTGCAATGACAAAAATAGGTTGTATTGCCTAAGTCCTATTATTTTTAATTTTGTATTTAAACCTAACAGGCTGTACTTTTTAATTTTATCATGGTTAGAGATTAATCCCATTAGTTCTAGAGAAGCTTTTTCCCAGTTGAGTCTTTGATTTGGTTAAGTATCAAATCCACCTGATAGTGTCTGAAATGTTTCTCAACTTTTAGTTAACAAAACTTAATTATTTGTTTATCTGGGAAAGTGTTTAATTTTACTAAAATTGACTAGCATTTTTAAAATATAATTTTTTTATTTTTCAAGGCTAATTAAATTAAGTAATGATTAATTGACAACTTTTTTTTAATTACAATTTTGTTTAATTTTGAGGCTCATACCATTCCTTAACCTCAAATTTTTGATAATACATCCATCCTCAGATAATTTAATTCCATTTTTCACTTGATTATTGTGATTAGATTGATTTTTATCTTTAATATACTGAGGTTTATTAAGTTTCAAGATGTAGTTTTTTTCATTTTCTGCAAATTTTTGATTTTGGGTATAATTTTTTGAGAAAGAAGGATATTCAAAATATACTGTTAAACATACAGGTAAAACAGAAATTATAGCTAGTTTTTTTAATAATGAAATAGTCATGCTACTTCTTCCTTAAATTTATAAATAGTAATTCAGTCACTAACACACTCAAAATCTCAATTTATTTAAGTGATAGTTACTAGCAGGGCGGTGTTGAAAGGATAGCTAGTACCGCTACGGGCAAGTCATAATTTTTGATGGGTAAGGCTTTGAGCATTTTGTCACTGGTAACATATTTCTGCCATCCTGCACTAGATTTATCGAAATTGAGATAGATTAAATTTCTTGAAGACAAAAGTATAAATACTTAGGGTTTGCGTATGGAAAGTCTTTTTGTTGAGGTAGGGAATAAGGAGTAGGGAGTAGTTAAAAGTCAGGAGAAATAGGAGTTATAAAGAATGGCCGTTGCTCATAGTCAAAGTGATTTTTCTCCCTCCCATTACCCTAAAATCCTCACTTTTTCAGCTCTCTCCACCTCAGAGCTGCGCAATTTTTCAGGGATTAAAATTGCTCAAACCTTTATCTGTCAATTCTTTTATATTTCATCAGCAAGCCCTACTTAATAAGTCAAATATATAATTTTGTCTTTATAGAGTTTTATATAAACTCTAATACCAAATATTTTCTAAAAAAAACAGAATATTTGCAAAATAGTCTGTTACAAATTATTTGGGAACTCAAGATTAAATACGCTGTTTCTATAGTAGCTAAAATAATTGGTTATATTCTGGAATTTGATTGAGTAAATCCTAGTTAATATATATATCAAATTTAGCAAATCCAATTTCGGAGAATAGATCGATTTTTAACTGAATATTTACTATTTTTGTGGTTTAGTATCAAATCAAGTCAGGTTAAAGAGTTATACTATTTTGGCGAGATTTGGAGTAACTAATATTAATTATTTTCCTTACTCTCTGAAATTTTCAGGAACCATAGGTTTGAGGTTGTAGGTATTAAGTAATATAGGAATCTTATTTTCTTCGTGGTAAAAATCCTACTACTTTTTAGGGAACAGGAAACAGGGAACGGGGAACAAGCAACAGTTCAATAATTGATAATTGATAATTACCCCTTCTTGAAAGAAGGGGATTGGCGCTCAAAGGAAATTTTTTTGATTTATCCCCTTGTAGAGCGACAGCTCGCGGCACATAAGAGGGGAGGCTTGAAACCTTAATTGTTGAATGAATAATTAATTATTGACGCTTCAACTCTTAATTATTAATTATTAACTATTAATTATTAATTATTCGGTAAGAGTTTCTGGTTTTTTATTTACTTTTTTATTTGTCACAACCTATGCGCGGATTGCTATAGACATCTATAAAATTTCCTGCCACAAATTATATAAAATCCGGGGTAGTCCTGCATAGTAATGGTAAATAGTAGGGACGTTGCATGCAACGTCCGTACAGGGAGCAAGATGCTCCCACTACCGTGTCTCGTAACAAAAATAATTACAATCCACTACCATTACTATGCACCACCACCAAATCCGGTTATACAGTTATCGCACTTTCGACTTCCATTCGATGCAGACATAAAATACCGGAATATCCACAGATAATTCCAACTCTCATCCTTTCTTTCTTCTGACTTCTGACTCCTGAGTCCTAACTCCTCTGATCATACAATAACTAATTATCTGGATACTATATTATCAGGAATTACGCATTTTTGAGTTCTAAACACTACATATATACAACGTTATAGTTTTTAGATACTATATATAGTGTTACAGCCAAAGTCCTAATTCTATGGGTTAACAACTCAGATTTATGGTGAAAAATGTAGTAGAAATTAAAACAACCCTGGCTTCATTCATTACAAAACTAGGAGCTGACTGTTGACTGCTAATAGCTATTTTGCTAGGGAAGATGAATTAGCAGCATTACCCAGGAAATCTTTACACCTGATTAACCTAGAAAACGCTATATTTTTCTAAACTGCATAACACTTTTCAATTCAGAGATAATTAATTGTGTCGGTAAAAGTAATTTTAATCAAAGAAAATCCCATCAGAAATAATAACACAACTATTGAAAAATCTCCTGCCCAAAATAATTAAATATTTACCATAAACAAGGAGGTTTAATTTTTTGAGATTATTCTCTAATCTACGGACTATTGATGGTAAGTAAATAGACTAATTTACAGATATGTTAGGATTGCAAGTAGAGTTAAATGATTCAATCAAAGGAGATGTGATTAATTATGGTGAAGCAAAAGATTAACTATTGGAGAATTTTGGCTTTAGTTATATCTCCAATAATTATGGTGTCTTCAGGTTGGCAATTAGTAAAAGCAGAGTCAACCCCAGAATTGCTAATTAGTGTAGAATTTCCTGATGGCCCTACACGAGGAAGTTCAGGTCAAACAAGTGGTGGAGGTACTCGTGGTAATTGTCCTAATATTAGCAGCAATTTGATAGCTCTAATGCCAGGAGATGATAATGCTGGAATTACAATTGCTAATAATCCCAAATTTTTCCTGTATATTCCTAAACATGACGTAAAGTCAGCAGAATTTGAAATAATTGATAAATCAGGTGAAAGTATCTACTTTACTGAACTAGATATTTCTGAGACTCAAGGTATTGTAAAACTTTCTGTACCACAAAAGGTGAATCTGGCAACAACTCAAGAATATACTTGGAGATTTGCTATGGTGTGCGATCCTTGGGACCGCAGTGGTGATGAATTTGTAGAGGGAACTATTAAGAGAGTAGAACTAAATTCCGATTTGGAAAATAGCTTGAAAACTGCTAGTCCACTGGAACAGGCAGAAATATATGCAAATGCCAGGATCTGGAATGAAGCGATCGCTACTTTGGCTGATTTACGCAACTCTAACCCTAAAGAGTGGGAGGAATTATTAACATCAGTAGGATTAGAAGATATTGCTTCTGAACCTTTTGCTCCCTGCTGTCAACTAGAAGCAGAATAAAGTGGGCAATCTTTTTATTCAAGTAGAAATTAAAAATCATCTCAAAATAGAAAATATTTACTAGACCTCTCCGAAAAAGAGGGAGTAGGGAGTAGGGAGTAGGGATCAAGAATTGATCATTTATACTCGATAATTGATTTGATTTTTTATGATCGCGCCTATGTCTACTACAGAATATAGCAATGAGCGCTGGTATATTTACAAATTGCGGTAGGGACCAAGCAGCTCAAAGTCTTATATTCTCGGCAATTTATTCCCCTTGTTGCCAGATGAGCTGTTCCATGTTCCCGGAGCACAGCGCTATATCCCTATGTTTTCTTTGCCACTATCTTTAATATTAGTTGCTGGAGTTGCTCAAAAGTTCACAGTTTAAAAAATATTTATAGGACTTACGCAAATAAACCCGGTTTCTACGAGAAATCATTGTTTTGAACAATAGATGTCTACGAGAAACCGGGTTTCTGGGCTCGTCTGCGTAAGTCCTGATTTATAGGCTATGCTTTATAGAACCCCTAAGCGGCTCTATAAAATTAGCTGGAGAGACCGGGGGACGGGGATATGGGGAGATTGGGGCTATTTTTATACTTTTTTCCCTATTCTATTTCACCGAAATTCTGACTCCTGATTCCTAACTCCTAACTCCTAACTCCTAACTCCTAACTCCTAACTCCGCGCCTCCTGTCTCCTGTCTCCAGTATAGCTGTCTCCTGTCTCCTAATCCTCACTTTTGCAAAGATACTGTTAGGGGTTCTATATAGAAATCCTATTTGAGTCGTGTACAAAATTTTAATACCTTTTAGGGAATAGGGAACGGGGAACAGGGAACGGTGAACAGGGAATAAGAAAAAAAAATGTATTATTGAAATATGATAGCTATATTATCTTCTTTTTAGAAAAACCTCAATTCTCACATTTGATTCCTGATTGCTATATAGTAATTCCTATTTTGGGAAGGTAGAGGCATTTGTTAGTTTCAGGGAATACTTAACTGAAAATAGGAAATAAAATAGGGATTAAACATAGGCGTAAATCTTATCATTTTTGTTTCTCAGTTGAGCAACGCCATTTCAGAAAACCAATAACTTCTTCTGGCAAAAGAAGAAGATGAGGTTTGTCAGAAATTAGTAATAACCAATCTTCTTGCTGCTGATGTAGTTTCCATTGAGGTTTGTCAGGATGAGACTTAATTTCCCAATAGCCAAGCAAATTATGGTTACAAAAAAATCCTAGCTCTTCAGCTTGATTGATGATTATATCTGTCATTATGGGTAGCTCCTATAATTTTTTATGTTTGAAAAAATTGGAGTTAATCTTCTCACTTAATAATTTTATTTATCATAGAACTTGAACTATAATTTAGTCAAGCTTTAATTTTTTTTACTTGAAAGGATAAACTATGACTTAGGAATGGAAAGTTAAAGAAAGTTCTGAAAATTTGTATATACAAATAATATAGCAATTCTCATAATGGTGAGGTACGCTCATTCCTTTGTCTTAGGGAGTAGGGAGGAGGGAGTAGGGAGTAGGGAAGAGCGAGGAATGAGGAGTAGAAAATTGGAAAAACAACTGTACTTCACGTTTCTGGAGAAACGCTATATTGACTTGAGTCTCAGTATAGGGTTTTTGAGGTGAGTAAAGTAAACTCAGGGTTTCTGATCAGATTTCATGGTTGATTCACCAATGCCATTTTGTTCATTAGGGCGGGCTGGAAATTAATTAATAATAATGAAATAATATTTCCCTACTTGCGTACTATCTCTCAGTTTTAACCAGAGGCAATTAATTATTAATTATTAATTATTAATTATCCATTAATTATAAACCCGCCCCTACTATTACACGATTTAAGGTGTGTCAGTCCACTGCTTATTTAATGATGATGATGGTGGTGATCGTGATGATGATGACTGTGACTGTGAGAATGACCATGGTCTCCATCGTGACTATGACTATGAGTTGACTTCGCCTGGACTGCTGCTAAAGAAGGATTAACAGCTAAAGCATTTTCACTCAATAATTCCTCAATATAAAGATTAGCCCACTCCGCAGCCATCTGCAAAAATTCTGGGCGGTCATTGACACAAGGCATTTTGCGATAAGTTACTTCTGGATGTTGGCGACGTAAACCTTCAATAATATGTTCCACATCTAATAATGTTTCATGGTTTTCTGTGGCAAAACCAATAGGCATAAATACAATAGCTGTTGCACCTAATTCAATTAAGTTTTGAGCAGCAGTTTTAGTATCTGGTTGAGTCCATTCAATGAGTGGAGTATCGTGGTTTAACCAACCTACGGAAATTAAAGGAAAACGATTAATTAAACGTTCCCGCACTAACTCATAAAGTGCTTGACTTTCATCAATTCCAGATGTAAAACCTTTGGCTTTGTGGGGGCAACCATGATTTGTTAAAACGATGCCAATTTGAGATGGTAAATGAGCAACTTCTAAGTCATTAGCAATTTGTTCTTCTACCATTTTTGCCATTAAATCAATATAGTCAGGTTCGTTATAAAATGAAGGAATATAACGTTGACCTTTGATCCAATGTTCGGTTTTATCTGCTAGTTTGACTAATGCTTTATTAACTTGTTCGACGGCTATTCCACTTGTGAAAATAGAGTCAACTACTAATAAAGGATAAATCAATAATTTGTCAAATCCTTCTGATTTAATTTGTGTTAATACTTGTTCTGGTAAGTGGGGAGCGCAAAAGTTAAAGGCTTTAAATACTTTGACGCGATCGCCCCATTTTACTTGGAGATTTTTTTCTATTCCTGCTCTTTGACTTTCAAATATAGCGTTATGAGGTGAGATGAAGTTACCATGTTGATGACTCCATTCATGCAGGTCAAAAATGGCTAATAATTTTGCTAAAGGTGGATATATCCAGGTGGGAACTGGAGCAAATTTGGCTGTGAGTAAGTTTAATGCTTGTTCGTTATAATTGGCAAAATCTTCATAACTTTCTACTTCGCCATATCCCATTAATAATACTGCTACTCTGTCTTGACTGGGAGATGCAGAATTTGTTGGGTTTTGAA
>JBFRWR010000571.1:0-4974 GCA_051439685.1 Trichodesmium sp. | reverse complement strand
ATGTGTTTTTTTGTTTTTTTTTTTTTTTTTCTTTTTTTTTTTTGTGTTTTAAATTTGATCTTTTTTTTTCTAACCTTTTTATTTTTTTTTTTAATTTTTTTTTTTTTTTTTTGGGGTGGGGGGGTTTGGGGCGTGGGGAGAGCTGGGGAGATGGGATGTATTAGATCTCTCCCACTGATCCAATCATCAAATCAATTATTACCCATTTTTTATCACTTAATTCTCCTGAGAACCTATTTTCTAGAGATACCAAATGGCTTCTATACCCATTTGGGAGCTAGTTATTTATGTACTTTAAAGATAGGAATATGGAAAGATGAGGGCTTAGATTCTACCTTTTTCTCCTATTCTATATTCTCTGACTCCTGACTCCTAAGCCAAAAACCCACATCTTTACTAAAGATACCAAATGGCTTCTATACGAAAAAACCTTTATTAGTCTACTATTCCCTATTCCCTATTCCCTATTCCCGCTTCGCGTAGCGCTATATTTTGACAAAAGCTATAATAGAATAACTGCTAGATGGAAAAAATTACAGATTTTTCTAACACTGTAATCTGGAATACAAACTAGGAATATTGAATTATCCCTAGTACAAACAAATAACACACAAAAAAAATTAAAAATTTATTGATAGTAAGTAGATGCTAAACCAAAGAATAACAAAAATTTCTATATTAATCAGCTTGTCTGTTGGCGCTATGTTACTCGGCGTTTTTCTACCACAACTGACAAGTAGCACCAGAACCCAAAATGCTATCCAAAATCAGAAACTTAACCCAGAGTTGGATGTCACAAATTTTGTGTCATTCCCACCCCAGGAACGCAGGAGTAAATTGGAGAAAGCTATCAAAAAAGGGCAATCACTTAATACCAGTCGTGCCCGCTATATATTAGCTGGGGACTTAATTGCAGAAGGAGATGGTGAGTCGGCGATCGCTCAAATTAAAGATTTAGAGCGAGAATATGCAGTCTTAGCACCTTATGTGATTTTAAAGCGGGCGCAAGCTTATGAGCTGACAGGGGATACGGAAAAATCACAAAAAGCGTGGCAAGAACTATTAACAACTTATCCTGAAGAGTCAGTAGTCGCTGAAGCTTTATATGTCTTGGGAAAAGAAAATCCCGAATATTGGGATGAGGCGATCGCTAAATTTCCCGCTCACCCCAGTACAGTGAAAATTGCTCAGGAAAAACTTAAACAAAACCCCAATCAACCTCAGTTATTATTGCTCATTGCTAAGTATGGTTTTCATGTACCCGAATATGGCACAGTATTAGAACAGCTCAGAACTAAATATGCTGCCCAATTAACTCCTGAAGATTGGGAAATGATTGCTTTTGGATATTGGGAAAAGCAGGATTATGGTAAGGGTGCCCTTGCATATCAACAAGCACCTAAGACACCTAAAAATTTATATCGTTATGCTAGGGGTTTATGGTTAGGGGGAAAAACAAAAGAATCCCGCGAAGCTTACAAAACCTTAATTAATCAGTTTCCCAATGGAGGAGAAGATACAGCTTTGGGTTTAATGCGTCTGTCAAGGTTGGTGGATCGCAAAGACGCAATACCTTATCTTGACAGGGTAATTGCTAATTTTCCTAGCCATGCAGCCGAAGCTATGTATGATAAGTCTAAGTTACTAGATATACTTGGCTCCGCTCAGTCAGCTTCACAGCTACGTCAACAGTTGTTGAGTAAGTATAATAATTCTGATTCTGCCGCTAAACTGCGGTGGGAGTTAGCCGAACAAGCTGCTACAGGCGGTAATTTACAAGTAGCTTGGAAGTGGGCGCAAGAGTTAACTAAGAATAATCCTGATAGTGAGTTAGCACCGCAAGCAGGTTTCTGGGTTGGTAAATGGGCACAGCAATTAGGGCGACAAAAAGATGCTCAAAAAGCTTTTGAGTATATGATTTTACGCTATCCTCACTCTTATTATAGTTGGCGATCGGCTGTGAGCTTGGGGTGGCCTGTGGGTGATTTTACTACCGTTCGAGATTTATCTCCAAAGGTTGTGCATACTAAACAGCGAGACCCACTACCTTTTGGTTCTGAAACATTGCGAGAGCTATATCAGATAGGTCAAGATCGGGATGCTTGGAAACAATGGCAAGTAGAGTTTGGCGATCGCATGAATCCTTCTGTAGCACAACAGTATACTGATGGTGTACTAAGGATTGGTATAGGAGATAATTTAGATGGTATTTGGATGCTAACTAGCTTGAGTAAACGGCAAAAACCAGAGGAGATAGCTGAGTATAAAGCTTTCAAAGAAAAGCCTACTTATTGGCAAACTTTGTATCCTTTTCCTTATTTAGAAACTGTTGTTAAATGGTCTAATAAAAGAGAGTTAAATACTATTTTAGTAACTGCTTTAATTCGTCAAGAATCTCGTTTTATGCCGAAGATTAAATCAGTTGTCGGGGCAACAGGATTAATGCAAGTAATGCCAGAAACTGGAGCAGAAGTTGCTAAGAAAATTAATCTGGTTAGTTATAATTTAGAAAATGTGAATGATAATGTGAATTTGGGTACTTATTATTTAGATTTTACTCACAAAGAGTACCAAAATAATTCGATGTTAGCTGTGGCAAGTTATAATGCTGGTCCGAATGCGGTGAGTAGTTGGTTAACAAGATTTGGCTTTAATGATGCTGATGCTTTTGTGGAGAAAATTCCTTATCCAGAAACAAGGGGTTATGTTGAGTCTGTATTTGAGAATTATTGGAATTATTTACAGATTTATAATCCAGAAATTTCTCAATTAATGGAGAGACATTTTGCTAAATATAATTAATATAGCAATTCCCAAGAAGCGTGAGGTACCCGCATTCCTTGGTTTTAGGGAGTAGGGAGTAGGGAGTAGGGAGTAGGGAAGATGAGGAAATGGGGAGTAGGGTAATATAGAATCCGGGTAATTAGTTATCGTATCCTGCTCGGAGTCAGGAGACGCGGAGACGCGGAGACACGGAGACGCGGAGAAAGGCACGAAGTAATCAGTGCGATTACTGTATAACCGGATTTTATATAAGAGAAAAACAACTGTACCTCAGAAAGAGTGAGAAACGCTATAGGAATCAGGAATAATATAAAATACGGTTGAACAGTCGTCATTGCGACGATAGGAAGCAATCTCATAGGTCCGCGGAGATTGCTTTCCTGACGGAATGCTCCGCAAATATGTCGGCGACAGTCGAAAACCTTCCACTCCGTTCCAGTCGCAATGACTTAGCGATGGTAATTATCCGGATTCTATATACTAAAATATAGTAGGGGTTTGGTCTCCAAACCCTCTGCTAATTTAATAGTTATTTTTATTTCTTGTTGCCTATTCCTAATCTCCTTTTTATATTTCCTAATACATTCAATTTTCAACTATTAAATTTCTATCGAAGTGCTTTACCGATTAGTCAAATGATGCAAGATACTTTACTAAAACAATTACTAAATTCACCTCAATTAGTTAATTATTATCAAACAATTACAGAGTTTTTAGAGAAAGAAAATCAAACCAGGCAAAGCTTTTATCAAAAATTACCAACAAATCAAAAAACAGAGTTTATTAATGGTGAAGTAATTATCTATGCTCCTGACACTCAAGAACATAATCAAGTAAAAATATACTTATTATCAATAATTGATACTTTTGTAGTGCAAAATAATTTGGGTAAGATTAATTCAGGAAATATCACAATTTCTTTAAGTCGTAATGATTATCAACCTGACATTTGTTTTTTTACTAGGAATAAATCAGTTGATTTTACCTCTGAGCAAATCAAGTTTCCTGCCCCAGATTTTATAGTAGAAATTTTATCACCAAATACGGAAGATACAGATAGAGGCGTTAAGTTTATTGATTATGCAAATCACGGCGTAACAGAATATTTGATCATCGATCCACAAACACAAATAGTAGAACAATACATACTTGAGGATGGGGAATATAATCTTCATATTAAATCTGATTCAGGAAATTTAACAACTGTGTCTATTCCCTATTTAACAATACCAATTACGGCAATTTTTGATGAAACAGAAAATATGCAAATTTTAGAAGAATTTTTTATGTTATAAATTCTGCTAGATTAGATAGTTCACAGGTAGTAGGTTGGGTTGAGGAACGAAACCCAACATTCATGGCAATAAAGTAGAAAAATTTTGACAATAAAATTTCCTCAAAAATTATGACTCAAACTCTTCCAGCAAAAGACATAAATATCCGCTATCTTATTGATAACTTCGGACTTCAAAAAAACCAAGAAGAGGAATTTTTCCGGGAATGGCAAGATAATTTACCAGAACTTACTGACCTAGAAAAACAACTCCTAGACCAAGTAATATCATGTCCGGTTGAACAGTTATAAATAATTAGGGAGGAGTCAGGAGACAGGAGACAGGAGACAGGAGACAGGAGATAGGAAATAGGAGATAGGAGATAGGAAATAGGAGTCGTAGGGACGTTGCATGCAACGTCCCTACAGGAGTCAGGAGGGAAGAAGAGGAAGTTTTCAACTATTAAAGAGGAGCAAGTTTTTTTATCACGCTCTTATCCGGACATGATATAATAGGTAAATTCCGTTGCTGATTTTTATGTCAAAAACTATAGTACGGAAATTGCGATCGCATCTTTCCTATTCACCACACTTACTCCCAACAAAATCTACTCTAAAGTAGAAACATGAATAAAAAACAAATCAACAAATAAAGCATTATTTAGGAGGCAATAAATATGGCTATCGTTCGTTTCTCTCCCTGGCGTGAAATTGATTCTTTGCAAAAAGAAATGAATCGTTTATTTGAGACTTTTACTCCGACTTGGAATGGTGAAGAAAAAGCAGTGACATTTACACCAGCAGCCGAAATGCAGGAAAATGAGGATGCTATTGAGTTAAAATTAGAAGTACCTGGTTTAGAATCTAAAGATTTAGATGTACAAGTAACTGCTGAAGCAGTAGCTATTAAAGGTGAA
>JBFRWR010000570.1:0-2938 GCA_051439685.1 Trichodesmium sp. | reverse complement strand
CTTTATTCCATCATTATAAAGTAGATGAAAATGGCATTATTCAGAAAGTAAATATGATTATTGCCACTGGTCAAAATAATTTGGCAATGAATCAAACTGTGACTCAAATTGCCAAACATTATATTCATAATAATCAAATTCCAGAGGGAATGTTAAACAGGGTTGAAGCTGGTATTCGTGCTTACGATCCTTGTTTAAGTTGTTCAACTCATGCAGCAGGTCAAATGCCATTACATATTCAATTAATTTCAGCAAATGGCACAGTTTTAGATGAAGTTTATCGGAATTAAAAGGAGGTAAGCATTCAGCTTTCAGCAATTAATGAGCAATAACTTATTAGTGTTAGTTAATTACTTTTTTGTTTCCTGCAGAATGCTACGCAAACATAACTTTTAATTCTCCTTTTCATTAATGGATAATTGATAATTGATAATTACCTCTCCCTTTCAGGGAGAGGATTGACACAAAGGGGGAAAAGATTTATTTTTTTTCCTATTCAAAAGGAGGCTTTAAACCTAAATCATCTAATTCTTTAATTGTTTAATTATTAATTATTTCGGTAAACTAATCCCTGATTAGGATAATCATTAATAATTCATAGGTTAAACACTGTTAAAACAGTTAAGACCCTGGAGGCTAGCTGTCTGCTGTTTGCGCAGCATTCCGCAGGAAATACTTACAAAAGAAGGTCAATTTCAGTTATCAGTTAATACGGTTTAGATAAGATTAAAATTTATAAGGTATGAAAACATGAGAGTAGCTTTTAATATCACATAACTGCTCAAAAAATATTTAACTGAACCGTATTCCTTTTTTTCAATATTTACTCCTTCTTTCTTATTCCTTTATTCCTTATGAAAAAAGAAAACTTATATCTTTGTATGGGTTCCGCTTGTCATCAATTAGGAGTTTATGAAGTATTGCCAAAACTTCAAAGTATGATAAGTGAATATGACCTAGAAGACAAAATAGAATTGAAAGGTTCCTTTTGTTTAGAAAGTTGTAGTGATGGAATTGTGATGAAATACAAAAATCAAGTATTTCTCAAAATTAATTCCGACAATATCGAACAAAAATTTGAAGATGAAATTTTACCTATTATCAATTCAAAATCAAAAGGAGAAAAAAATGTATCTGACGAAATTCTACCTAGTACCGATTCAAAACTTCAAGAAGAAAAAAATGTATCTTATGAATAATATAAATCTTAGAGTCTATCCTTTTAAGGAACAGTCAAATTATTATAGCATTGCCCATACTCGTGAGGTACAAAATTTTTTGGCTTTGGTAAGTAGAAAATTTGAGAAGTATGAATATAAGAAAAATAACTGTACCTCATAACTGTGGGAATTGCTATATATTTGATTTATGATTGTTATATAAAAACAATCAACTGTTAACTGATAACTGATAAATCAGGGGAGTAAATTATTTTGACTAATGAAAAAAATATCTGGCAAATTATCTGGGAATATGACCCTAATGGTTTAATTGTTGTTGATACTCAGATGAATATTACTTTGGTTAATCCTGCATTTTGTAAGATGTTTAATGTTAACCAAGATGAGACTATTGGTAAACCTGCATCTACTATTTTAGAAGATTTAAAAGATTTCCAAAAAGTCTGGGAAAAGGATGAAGTAATTCGGGGGAGAGAAAAAAGATATCACCTAGAACATCATAAAAATTCAGAAACTGATATTTTGTATGTTAAAGAAGTCATATTTCCAATTCGTGACCAAAATTTAATTGCTTGTATCATGGTTGATATTACCCATGAATGGCAAAGAAAACAAGAAATGATTAACTTAAGAAACGAAACAGTTAGTAAAGTCAATGAAGTAGTAGATCATCAAATGAAAGTAGTACAAGAAATAGCGGGATTATTAGGAGAAACAACTGCGGAAACGAAGGTTAGTTTATTAAAAATCATCAAAATGGTAAATCAGGAGACTGTCTAGATGGAAAATTTTTTAGACATTTATAACCTTAGTTTAAATAAAAAAGGCGAAGAATTATGTGGAGACCAAGTTAAATTTCGCAAAGCAGAGAATAAAAATATTGTTGTCTTGTCTGATGGTTTGGGTAGTGGAGTTAAAGCGAATATTCTGGCTACTTTAACTACAGAAATTTTGATTAATATGTTGAATACCGAAGATATTTCTTTGGAAGAAGTAATAGAAACTGTCATCGGTACTTTGCCTATTTGTCAAGTTAGAAAAATTGCCTATGCTACTTTTACAGTTATTCAAATTAATCCCAAGAATAATAAATTTTTAGTTATAAATTTTGATAATCCTCCCGTTTTCTATTTAAAAAAAGGTAAGTTAATTAAATTAGAGGCTAGAACGGAAAAAATATTAGATAAGAAAATAACTTTTTCTGAAGGGAAGTTAGACAAAGGTGATTTTTTGGGAGCTATTAGTGATGGAGTTTTATATGCAGGTCTGGGAGTTAGTTTAAATTTTGGTTGGGGTTGGGATAATATAGCTAAACATATCGAAGGTTTATTTATTAATCATACTCATACGGCGAGAAATATTGTTCAAAATGTAATTAAAAAAACTCATAATCTCTATGGAGGCAAAATTGGGGATGATGCTTCTTTTGTCGGAATTTATGTTAGGAAGAGAAATCCAGTAATGATATTTACAGGTCCGCCTCTAGATGAAAATAGAGATTTTGAATATGTAGAAAAATTATTAGATTTTCGCGGTCGGAGAGTAGTTTGTGGCGGTACAACGGGAAATATTGTGGCAAGTTTTCTGGGTGAAACTATTGAAATGGATATTACTACAATGACAAAAGAAATGCCACCTATAGGTAAATTAAGTGGAATAGATTTAGTGACGGAAGGAATTTTAACTATTTCCAAATGTACAGAAATTTTGCAAAAGTGTCATTGCGATATTGGTAGGTTGCCTTCAGATAAAAATGG
>JBFRWR010000569.1:0-3324 GCA_051439685.1 Trichodesmium sp. | reverse complement strand
GGTAAGAGAGTTATTCAACCGGAGTATGATTTTGCTGGCAACTTTTCCGAAGGTCTAGCAGAAGTTAGGATAGATGACAAATATGGCTATATTAATGCTGCTAATGAGATGGTTATTGAACCTGAGTTTGATAATGCTTTTGCCTTTTCTAATGGGATTGCAGAAGCGTGGGTAGATGACAAAAAGGGTTACATAGATCAAATTGGTAGGTCTGTCTGGAATTTAAGTAATTGAGAGAAGGAAGAAGGATTCAATAATTAATAATTAATAATTAATAATTAATAATTACCTCTTCTGTAATAGAGGGATTAGCGCTCAAGGAATTTTTTTCTTTTTTCTCTTGAAATAGAAGGCTTTATATAGCAATGAGCGCTGGTATATTTACAAATTGCAGGAGGGGCCAAGCAGCTCAAAGTCTTATATTATCGGCAATTTATTCCCCCTGTTGCCTGTAGCAATAGTGCCAGATGAGCTGCGCACAGCGCTATACCTTAATTTTCCGGTAATAGTAGGAGCGGGTTCTTCAACAATTAATGATATCAACCTGAGATGAGATGAACCCGCCATCACACCCAGCCCCAATGATTGTTCTGCCAAAAATTAGCTGTGTCAGTCTACTACTAGACTGACCGAAAAATTTTGGTTAATAGTCTCTTCTTTCAAGAGCATAAAAAAAGAATATTCCGTATTTTCAAGCCTCCTGGTTTCCGTTTGTCATGCTGCGCTTGCCAGCAGAAGGTACTGATAACTGATAACAGAAATGACACACCTTACAGCGGTTTTCATTTCAGTAGACCACAGTAGGGACGTTGCATGCAACGTCCCTACAAGGTTTTGGTTATAGCGATGTGGTTCATCAATTTGAAAAGTGTTGTAAGAAGAGTTTTTTTCATTTTTAATCATCTTCTTTAAGTTGGCAATATTGACTTGTATCCTAATACAAGCCTTGGTTTCAACTAATTATATGAGTAGTGTTGATCACCCTAATTATTAAAAATAATGTAAAATTTTGTAAAAAAACAGTATTTTGTAGCGAAAGTTACAGAAGCGTGTGTTAGGGTAAAAGAGTAAAGAAAAAAACCAAACATTTAGTTCATTAATTCCAGGAGAATAGTGAAATATGTTTACTGAATCTCAAGCTCGTTCTTTAATGGTGCGTCACCATCACTTGGTCAAAAATCGTCAGCAGTCAATGCTTAATAGAGCTGTTAGAGAAATAGGTCTAGGAAGTAGTGACTATTGGGGTCACATTCAGGGAAAAATACAGCCTACCTTTCGGAACAATTATGAACGTGGTCATGCTTCCATGAGCTAATTTGTTTCCTTGTTTTCAGCCATCATTGATCTTTAACAAACAAAATTTAAGACAAAAGGAGAAAAAAATTATGTATGTAGAAAATCAAGCTCGTGCATTAATGATGCGTCATCATAACTTAATTAAAAATCGTCAACAGTCTCTACTTAATCGTACAGCAACAGAAGTAGGTGTCACAGCAGATACTTATTGGGGCAATATTCAAGGTAAACCCCATTCTAGTTTCCGAGTTAATTATGACCGTAGTCATGCTTCCATGAGTTAAGAATACAATACTCAAATATATAACCAATTTGTCAAAAATTTAAGACATAAATAAGGAGAAAAAAATTATGTGTGTAGAAAATCAAGCTCGTGCATTAATGATGCGTCATCATAACTTAATTAAAAATCGTCAACAGTCTCTACTGAAACGTACAGCAACAGAAGTAGGTGTAGAAGCAGATAACTATTGGGGTAATATTCAGGGTAAACCCCATTCTAGTTTCCGAGTTAACTATGACCGTAGTCATGCTTCCATGAGCTAAATGTATCAAAATCTTCAGATAATCCTCAACTTCAGGGTAGGTAGAAGGCAAACCTTCTACCTTTTTCATGGTTGATTTTTTGGCGATCGGCAAAAATCTGCGTTGCACAATGACGAATGATGAAGTCTAAAAATATCTACTTTTAGATAATTCTTTTATTCATATATGTACAGTTTAAAACCTATGATCATTCTTTAATGTGCAACCCCCCGTATTCTAACATCTCCGATAATAAAAAATCAAATCAATTATTTCTCCCCGCTCCCCACTCCCTGCTTCCTCTTTTCCGGAGAGGTCTAATGGTGAAGATATATATTTTTTAATTTCTTCCCGCACTCCAATACTTCCCACACTCCCGACACCCACCACACATACCAAAATTATCCCGCACCCTATGCAACGGCGACCTGCCACAAAATCTAGATTTATGATGAAATTTCACACAGTTCCCCCCTAAATCATTGATATAATTGCCAGTCAGCACAATTATAAAATAAAGGAAACAAAAATGTCAGACTGGCAAGTAATAACTGGCGGAGTAACAGCTCCCAAAGGATATCAGGCAACGGGAATTACTGCGGGGTTAAAGCCCTCTGGAGCAGCAGATTTGGCCTTGATTTTATCGGATGTCGATGCGATCGCGGCAGGAGTTTTTACCACCACTCAGGTAAGGGCAGCTTGTGTGGACTATTGTCGGCAACAGCTAGAAGCTAAATCAAGTGCCAAAGCAATTTTATGTAATGCTGGCCAAGCAAATGCAGCTACAGGAAGTTTAGGTTGGCAAGATGCTGTAGAAAGTGCAGACACATTAGCTAAAGCACTCAATATTTCTCCAGACTCAATTTTACTAGCTTCCACTGGAGTCATCGGGCAACGAATTAAAATGGATGCCCTCAAAGCAGCAATTCCTGAGTTAGTCTCTAGTCTTTCTACGGAGGGAGGAGACGCAGCAGCTAAAGCTATTGTCACTACAGATTTAGTTACAAAGTCAATTGCTCTAGAAACTCAAATGGGCGATCGCCCAGTGCGCATTGGTGGTATTGCTAAAGGTTCTGGCATGATTCATCCTAATATGGCAACAATGTTATCATTTGTCACCTGTGATGCAGCAGTTTCTCCTCCATTATGGCAAGAGATGTTAACTAGAGCAGTTAATCGTAGTTTTAATCAAATTACTGTGGATGGGGATACGAGTACCAATGATACAGTAATTGCTTTAGCAAATGGTCAGTCTCGGACATCTGCTATGACAAATATGGGAGCAGAAGCACAAAAGTTAGAGGCAATGTTAACAGAGGTTTGTATATATTTAGCCAAAGCGATCGCTCGTGATGGTGAGGGAGCAACTTGTCTACTGGAGGTGCAAGTTACTGGTACTGCTGATGAAGCATCTGCTAATAAAATTGCTAAAACTATTGCTGGTTCTTCTCTAGTGAAGTCAGCTATTTTTGGTCGTGACCCCAACTGGGGGAGAATTGCGGG
>JBFRWR010000568.1:0-20548 GCA_051439685.1 Trichodesmium sp. | reverse complement strand
AAATCCAAATTGACTTTCCTCATTTCTTTTGTCCTGACTCCTGTACGGGCGATTTCCTGCGGAATGCTGCCCTTTCCATGAATCGCCCCTACGACTCCTATCTCCTATCTCCTATCTCCTATCTCCTGTCTCCTGTCTCCTGTCTCCTGACTCCTCCCTAATTATTTATAACTGTTCAACCGGACATGGTATTACTCAGAAGCCAACGGATTTGATATTAATTACTTAATAATTGAAGTCCCATCTAAATATCGCCTTACTTTTAGTAATTAGTATTACTAGGGATTTGCTTTATTGCCAAAATAGGTATCAAAAATCGCTTTAGCAATGGGAGCTGCTCCCACTGAACCGTAACCTCCTTCCTCAACTGCAACTGCTACAGCAATTTCAGGATTATAAGCTGGTGCAAAACCTATATACATGGCATTATCTAATTGTCCGGGCAATTCCACTGTACCAGTCTTACCTCCAGACATTGGAATAGTGCCATCATTCAACGATCGCCCTGTTCCCTTCCTTACCACATCAATTAATCCTTCTTTTACTGTATTCAGAGCGTCAGATTTTAGAGCTGTTTTGACTGGTTTAGTAGCTGGAATACCAGTTTGAGAAGCCAATAAATGAGGTTGCACTCGATACCCACCATTAGAAATGGTACTTACCATCACCGACAACTCTAAAGGTGTAACCAACACCAAACCATGACCTATTCCCATCGTCACCATATCAGCAATATGCCAAGGTTCTCCATACATCTCCTCTTTTTGCTTAGGAGTGGGAATTTGACCATGATTACCATCTAACCCCAATAGTTTTAAGTCAATACTGCCCCCAATACCTAACTCTCGCCCCCACTTAGAAATTGCTTCTGCACCAGTCTTCACACCCACTTGATAGTAAAATGTATTACTACTATAAGCTAGAGCATCCCGAAAACCAATTACTCCATAACCTCCACTATGTTCGTTAAAGGTAATACCACCAATGGTAATAGCGTCATAAGTTCCTACCCTAGAATTAGGAGAATATTTACCAGACTGAAGTGCTGCTACAGAGGTAACAGCTTTAAAAGTGCTTCCTGGTGGATAACCCTGAAGAGCGCGATTTAAAAAAGGTTTACTTGCACCTTGAAGACGTTCCCATTCTGCGCTTGTGATCTTCCCGGTAAAGAGGCTGGGGTCAAATGTTGGTCCGCTTGCCATTGCTAAGACTTCACCTGTTTTGGGATTAATCGCAACTGCAGCACCGCGACGATTTCCTAGTGCTTTTTCTGCAGCTTTTTGAATATCAATATCTATAGTTAATTTTACTGGTTTGCCTGGAGTAGGGTTTTCGATTCCTAATTCTTCAATTTCTTTACCTTTAGCATCAACTTCTATCAGACGATTACCCCAAACCCCTTCTAATGTGGAGTTTGCTGCACGTTCTATTCCCATTTTGCCAATAATCATTCCCATTGGGTATTTGGGATTAGCTATTAATTCTTCCCTAGTTGCTTCACCAGTGTATCCAATTAAATGAGCCGCTAAATTGCCATTAGGGTAGTGACGCAAGTTTTCAGAACGAAGTTCTACTCCTCTTGTTTCACCAGCTTGTTCTGCTAATGCAACAAAAGTAGTACGATCAATATTAGAAATAATTCTTACTGGAAGAGGTGAGTTATAGCCTACTTCTTCTAATTTTTTGATAATATCACTAGCAGGAATTTTTAAGATAGAACTTAGTTCAGTTGCCACCTCTGACCATTTTGCAACAGAATATTCTTGAGGCCATAAATATACAGAGCGAGCCAAACGGTTACTTGCTAATATTCTACCTTTGCGATCGTAAATTATACCACGACGGGAGGCAACTGGCATCAGGCGAATTCGATTATTTTCTGCACGCTCCCGATGATATTCTCCCTGAACTAATTGCAGTTGAACTATACGATAAGTGTTGATACCAATGAAGCTGGTAATCATCAACATCATTACACAGGCTTGCACCAACCGATGACGTTTTGATATAGTTTGTTGTACAGTGGTTCTGTCAATCAGGGGAAGCTTAGAATATAAACCAAAATCTTGAGTCATTGTTACTGCATGAGTGTTTTATATTTATTTTTCGTTGCACCCTGATTTTTGTCCGGAAGATTAACCATTTTTATTATGTATGTTTTTGTGGCTAATTACCAGTTTTTTAATAATATATTTTTTGGTTTTTATTTGGTAGTATAGCTCACGACATTTTCTCTGAGCTAAAAGTGAATATTTACTGAAGATTGGAAGAAAAATAAACTTGCTGTTTGGAAAGAGTTTGAGAGTAAATAAAATTATTTTAATTCTAGATCAATTATTATTTACAATGGATAATTACCTCTTTAAAAATTGACAGGTGAACAATGTATAATGGATAATTATTTTGGTTTTGCTGCGCGACATGAATGCGGAGCATTCCGTCAGGAAATGGCGACCATGACAAAGGTCAAGCTTTGCGGAACGCTTTCCATAATTATCAATTATCTATTATTAGGAGAGGCAATAAAGCCAAATGGATTAATTATCAATTATCCATTATCAATTATCAATTATCCATTATCAATTATCCATTATCCATTATCCATTATCTCTATTTTATATGCTTTAACTTTACTATCTATCCCAGTAATATCTGTGCCCACTACCACAGCATACGCTCCTAAATTTATTGCTTTTTTTGCCATTTCAGGAGAAGCAATTCCACCTTCACAAATTACTGGTACTGATAAATTTTCTACCATTTCTTTTAATAGTTGAAAACCCGGTGGAGATTTTGTTTTAGTTTGTTCTGTATAACCATACAGAGTAGTTGCCACAAAATCCGCACTTGCTGCTGCTATTTTTGCTGCTTCGATAGTATCTACATCAGCCATAACTGGTTTTCCTAATTCATTGTGGATACGGTTAATTAATGTTGCTAAAGTTTCTCCATCTGGACGTTCTCTAACGGTGGCATCAATAGCAATAATATCTGCTCCAGCTTTAGCGATCGCCTCTGCATCTGCAAAACGAGGGGTAATATAAACTTCATATCCTGGTATTTGTTGCTTCCACAAACCAATAATCGGTTGAGTAATTCTCTGTCGTACTGCCCGAATATGGGATGGAGTATCTATTCTAACTGCCACTGCACCTTGATTTATAGATGCTTGTGCCATTGCAGCAATAACTTCTGGATAGTGTAAGGGGGAGTCAGTGGGAGCTTGACAAGAAACTATTAAACCTTGTGGTAATGAGAGTTCAGAGTTTTGATTAGTCATAGTTAAATAGGGGTGGGTGATTAAATATCAGGACTTACGCAGGAGAACCCAGAAACCCGGTTTCTCCTAGACGTCTTTTATTAAAAACAAAGATTTATCGTAGAAACCGGGTTTCTTTGCCTAAGTCCTATAAATATAAAAGTTTTTACAGATAAAGATTATAGCTTTTTTAGGTATCAAAAAGAGTGAGCTTTACCGAATAATTAATAATTAATAATTAATAGTTAATAATTAATAATTAAGAGTTGAAGCGTCAATAATTAATTATTCATTCAGCAATTAAAGTTTAAAGCCTCCCCTTTCAAGGGGATAAATCAAAAAAAATTCCTTGAGCGCCAATCCCCTTCTTTCAAGAAGGGGTAATTATTAATTATTAATTGTTTCTGCTGTCGCAGACATAAACATTGTTAATTGCTGAACACCACATTTATACCGTTTCACGCTTAGTCAGAAGTTGGATTTGAAAGACTAAAAACTTTTCGTTGGGCGACATGAAAGACAAGAAAATAGTTTCAGGCAATTATTTGAGATTTAAAGGAGCGAAACTATTTGTGACATCTTTAAAGTGAATTGGTATAGTAAAGTTGTTGGGAATTAAGCACAAAAAATGGCTAAAACCCTTATCAGTAAATGCTTAGAGTTTTTTTGACGCCTAAAATCCTGAAACCCTTATATAGCAAAATTTTGAGTATTTTAAGTTTTTATTTCCAAACAACTCTAGTAGTAGAGATTGGCCAGTAGCTACTACAGATGGTATATAATTTGGATATTTTTCCTACGTCCTGAATATCTAATTTCTCAACCAAGAAACTGCACTTTCTACATCACTAACTTGCTGTCCTTCAGGAAGAGACGGACGTTTGATCATCACTACTGGAATATCTAATTCCCTAGCAGCAATAATTTTGTTGTAAGTAGCATCACCGCCACTATTTTTACTGACGATCGCTCCTATTTCGTATTTTTGCAAAAGCGAGCGCTCTGTCAATAAAGAAAAAGGTCCACGTTCTGTGATGATTTTGCCAGAAGGTAATGGAGTATTAGGTTGAGGTTGCTCGATCATGCGCATCAGAAACCAGAGATTTTTGAGGTGAGCATAATTTACTAATTCTTGTCTACCAATAGTTAGAAATATTTTTGCTGCTAACTCTGGCACAACTCTAGCAGCAGTCTGATTATTTTCTACCTCTAACCAGCGATCGCCTGATTTTTTTTCCCAGGGTGGACGAATGAGCATTAAAAAGGGAATGTTTAGTTTATTAGAAGCGATCGCTGCATTTTCAGAAATTTGAGTAGCAAAGGGATGGGTAGCATCAACTAACAAGTCTATTTTTTGTTCTTGTAGATAGTCTGTCAACCCAGATAAACCGCCAAAACCGCCAATTCTTGTTAGAGTAGATGTGAGAACTGGTTTGCTAGTAGAACCTGCTAGAGAGTTAATTACCTCTAAACCTGATATAGTAGTTGCTAAAGTTGCGAGTTTTAATCCTTCTCCAGTACCACCTAATATCAGGAGACGTTTTTGTTTGTTCATTTGATTCTTTTGACACCTTACTTGAAAACTAGACAAAGCTAGACATTAGCCATCGGTGACTGCAAATAATTTCGTGGCTCACCCATTTCAATGTGTACTTGCACAGAAAGTTGATATTCCGCTCACAGACTATGGCTTAGGATACCCTCAAGGGCTTTCCTTCATTGAAAAAGTTGAGCCCTCTGGATACGATGCAGTATTATCAACTTGGCCTTATGATCTACCACTTTTAGTTTAATGAGTCTAGTGGCCATCTTGGTTTATTAGTTAATTTAACTCCTATAGCAATTCTATTTAAGTTTTAACATTTTACTGGTAGGGGCTAATCGCGATTAGCCCCTACAGGAGATTAGCCCCTACAGGAGTTAGAATTTGGTAATTAATGCACAAATTTCTATATTTTATTCAACCATATATCACTAATTTTTAGGATAGAGTATTGACAATATAAAGATTTAATTTATTTATGAAATAGCTCTACTTATATCGAATTAGTATTAAATAATATGTGGTTTTATCTTAATCACATCTTGAATAATTAGAGAAAATTACGAATAGTAAGATATCTTAGATATTACTCTTGTTCTATAGATAAGCATTCAGCTATCGGCTCGATGAAATAATCAAACAATTACTAAGGTTAGTTCATTAATTTATAGGACTTTGCACGACTAATCAGTACAGTCACAATAGTAAGTAAAATAGGTTCTAATTTCCTCAAAGTTTATTACTTCAATTATTGTACTTAACTGTTATGTAAAGGGCTGTAATTAACAATTTTCCTCTGATGAGTTAATAACAAATAGCTGACTGCTGAATGCTTAGTTTCTATGAGTTAAATTTTCCGATATTTTTTTAAATGGAAGTATGAATTTACAAGAATTATTAAAAGCAGAATCTGTAGAAAAAAGCTTTACTTTACACAACCAAGGTGGAGTTAAATTGTCAGTTTTACAAAATATTTCTCTAAGCTTAAAATCTGGAGAATGTATTGGGTTATCTGGTAAATCTGGTTCTGGTAAATCGACATTTATGCGTTGTCTTTATGCCAATTATCGAGTCAATCAAGGTTCAGTTTGGGTAAAGCATAAATCTAGTTGGGTTGATTTGTCTAAATTAGCTCCCCATGAAATATTAGAAGTCAGAAAAATGACTATTGGTTATGTCAGTCAATTTTTAAGAGTGATTCCCCGTGTACCAGCTTTAGAGGTAGCAGCAGAACCTTTATTAGAGTTAGGAATTTCCCCAGAAATAGCACATAAAAAAGTAGCAGAATTATTCGAGATATTGAATTTACCAAAACGTCTTTGGCATCTTTCTCCTACTACTTTTTCTGGAGGGGAAAAACAACGGGTTAATTTGGCTCGTGCTTTAGCAGTTGATTATCCTATTTTATTATTAGATGAGCCAACTTCAGCTTTAGATACTGTTAATACTGAGGTAATAATTGAACTATTAGAAAAACGTAAGCTTCATGGCTGTGGTTTGATAGGAATTTTCCATGATGAACAAGTTAGATTAAGACTTTGTACAAAAGAACTTTTTTTTGGTACTTAGTTATTAATATTAGATATTTATAGAAACTAGATCAACTTTTTATCAAATTTTTGTATAACTGCAGGGGTTTGGTCTCCAAACCCAATTAATTTTGCTGCGGAACAGCCCTTAACTATTAACCTGTCATCTATTAAAGAATCATTTTTGCCGGAAGTAATCAGAGTTCAAAAATTGAACAAAAATTAAAATTTAATCTAAAATAAAATTATAATAATCCTAAATCATTTCTCAAAAAAACTGTAGGGGTTTGGTCTCCAAACCCAATTAATTTTGCTGGGAAATAGCCCTTAACTATTAAACTGTCAGCCATTAAAAAATAATTTCTGTAGGAAGTAATCAGAGTTCAAAAATTGAACAAAAATTAAACGTTAATGGTAAGCATTCAGCTATTAGCATTTCCTGACGGAATGCTCCGCAAATAGCATTCAGCTTTTCGTATTTTCGTAAAGAATAAAGCAACTACTAAGATTGGCTGATTACCTTTTTCGTGCCGGACTTTTAATTATCGCCACCAGACTAATTCCTCTTTCCCAAATAATGAATTAATAGCTGATAGCTGATAGCTGATAGCTGATAGCTGGGTGCTGAATGCTTACAGTTAATGTAAAAGGAAATTAGAATAATCCTAAATCATTTCTCAAAAAAACTGTAGGTATTTGGTCTCCCAACCCAAGTAAATTTGCTGGAGAACAGCCCTTAACTATTAACCTGTCAGCCATTAAAGAATCATTTTTGCCGGAAGTAATCAGAGTTAAAAATTTGAACAAAAATTAAAAATTAGTGTAAAAGGAAATTAGAATAATCCTAAATCATTTCTCAAAAAAACTGTAGGGTTTTGGTCTCCGAACCCAAGTAAAAAATGGATTTGGAAACGAAACCCTTACAATAAAATTTTACCAACGGAAAAATTTACAGCTAATACCTGAACCCTTTCGTATTAACGATATATAAATCTTCAATAGGTTGTAAGATTTGCATATTTAGGTCTCTATATCCTATCTAATCTTTGGTTTTGATAATCAAACTCTACAGTTTTTTTACAAATAAAATTATTTATGATTACTAGATAAGTAACTATCTC
This sequence comes from Trichodesmium sp., assembly GCA_051439685.1. Classification (GTDB taxonomy): domain Bacteria; phylum Cyanobacteriota; class Cyanobacteriia; order Cyanobacteriales; family Microcoleaceae; genus Trichodesmium. The sequence continues at coordinate 13,096 of JBFRWR010000568.1, read as the reverse complement.
TAAATTTCATAATCAACAGCAATTTTATCTGCCAAAATTGGTTTAATCATGGTCTGAATAATTTCTTGATGATCGGCATTTTTGGCATAACTATCAAGAGCAGCTTTATCCTTAAATTGAACCACTAAACCATTTTGAAATCCTTGGGAATTTTCCGCAAAATTATCTCCACAGGACAAATCAATTATCTCTGGAATTTTTCCTTTCATTCCCCTCAAAGCTGACATAACTGAAGCAATAGTTTCTGGTGAAGTATTTGGCTGCCACTTAAATAAAACTATATGTACTATCATCTAAATAAAATTCTCAAAACTACTCCAGTATTTTATCAAAAAATACGGTTATTATAGATAAACTAAAAATCCTAATTTCCTAACTCAAGGTTAACTGTTGATTAAATAACTATGAACGAACAAATCTATACAAACTATCGCCTACAACTGCCAGATCAAGAAATTATTGGTACTCTCGTAGTTCGTAATGGTAAAATTGCTGAAATTCAGCCAGGAATTGTTAGTATTGGTCAAAATGGGCAAGGTGAATATTTAATGCCTGGATTGATAGAACTTCATACAGATAATCTGGAAAAATGTATGTCTCCTCGCCCTGCCGTAAAATGGCCTTTAGCAGCAGCAGTATCTTACCATGACCGAGATTTAATTAGTTCTGGAATTACTACAGTTTGTGATGCTATTGCCATCGGAGATATCAAACCAAATTCTGTTAGAGTTAAACTTTTTGGGGAGATGATAGAAGCTATTTTTGCCGGAAAAAAAACAGGTAGACTTATTACAGATCATTTTTTACATTTACGTTGTGAAGTTTCCTTTGAAAATATTTATAATTCTGTCGAAAAATACGCAAATAATCCTCTACTTTCTCTCATCTCTTTAATGGATCATACTCCCGGACAAAGGCAATTTGTTTCTGTGGAAAAATATAAAGAATATTACATGGGAAAATATGGAATTAGTGAAGCAGAAATGAATAAGTTTATTGCCTATCGTCTAGAAACTCAACAACAATATGCTCCAAAAAATCGTCTAGCATTAGTTGAATTGGCAAAACAAAAAGGAATTTCTCTAGCTTCCCATGATGATGCAACAATAAATCATGTGAAAGAGGCTGTAGATAATGGAGTAGTTTTGGCAGAATTTCCCACTACTTTAGAAGCAGCAAAGGAAGCTGATTATTCAGGTTTACAAGTATTAATGGGGGCGCCGAATTTAGTATTAGGAGGTTCTCATTCTGGTAATGTTTCAGCAATGGAATTAGTAGAAAAAAAATTAGTTAATGTAATTTCTTCAGACTATGTACCTCGGAGTTTATTACAATCCGCTTTTTTGATTAGTCATCAAACTGGTCAACCTCTATATGAATCAATCAAGTTAGTTACTATTAATCCAGCAAAAACTATTAATTTGTCTGAGGATAGGGGAAGTTTAGAATTAGGAAAACGTGCTGATTTAATTACAGTACATGATGATGGAATTGTGCCTCATTTAACTTCAGTAGTTGTTAATGGTCGTCGTGTTAATTGATTGTTTAAATTTACAGAATTAAAAACAGCATGGTTAATTTTAGATATTTAATTAGAGACTGTTTGTCAAATAAGTATTAAGAAAAAAGTTTCACAACTCAATCTTAAAGCTTGAATAAGGTAAGGTATCGAAATAACTCTACAGAGAGAGGAGATATGACTATTCATACTTAATCACTTAGTTGTGAAGTTCCTGATAACAAATAATTATTTTTTTGCCTATTCACTATTCCCTATTCCCTGTTCCCTATCTTCTTTTTTCATATTGCCTTTACAAACAACCTCTTAGACTTGATAAAAATACTCTTGTTTATCTCAAGAAAAACTCTCGATAATTCACCCTATTTCTTACTCTCTAAACTCCCCGGAATAAATGTGATTTTTAGGTACTTAATAGAAACATAATATAACCAATTAAAATGAATATGGAGTTTCTCAGATTCAATCAGGTAATTTACTTCGTATGTAAACATTCAGCTATCTGGTAGTCAGCATTCAGCAAATCCGAATTAGATGTTATGAATAAATTTAAGAGATTTCTACTTAGATAACTTTTTTAATCTCTTAAGAGTAATTCCTTTGCTAAAGGTACTTAGCTGTTAACCTAGTTCCTCGAAAAGGCTAGCTGATACCTGAAACCTTACCTTTCTATTTTACAGAATAGGGGTAATTCCCCCTAGCAAAATTTCACAATTCATCTTAAAATTTCTATATAGCAATCCTAAATAGGTAGTAACAAATCAAAAAGTAAATAAAAAAGTTGAAACTCCTACCTGTTCCCTGTTCCCTAAAAAGCAGTAAGATTTTTGCCACGAATAAAATAGGATTGCTATAGTAGACTTACACTTTAATCGCAGGTAACCTAGTGAATAATTAAAATAACCCCAATTCAATCAAAATTTATTATAGATTCAATCAAAAACTTAAGGTTATACCCCGATACTTAAGCTACTTTGAAAAAGTAATTTTTTCTCTGGAAAAAATCGACACAAACAAAAGTGCTTAAAGGAACCAAATAAACTGCAAAAAAAATCTCTAAAAATCACGGTACAATCATCATTGTACCAACCATAAAAATTAGCAGTAAATCTGCTAAAAAAACTCCTGAAAACTAATTACTTGTCGTAACTCCTAAACAAAAAAATCAGATGAAACTAGATATAGAAACAATCATAAAAATTCTTTCCTTAAAAGGTCATTATCAATACGGTCAAGAATCTGTTAGTCAACTAGAACACGCTCTTCAATGTGCAACTTTAGCAGAATTAGCAGGAGCCAATAATGAATTAATTGTAGGTTGCTTATTTCATGACTTTGGACATCTAATTCACGATCTAGGAGAAAATGCAACAAATAAAGGTATTAATGACCATCACGAATATCGTAGTATTAAATATTTAAAACATTTATTTGGAGAAGCTGTAACAGAACCAATTCGTCTTCATGTAGAAGCAAAACGTTATCTTTGCGCTATAAAACCTGACTATTTTGCAACTTTATCACCAGTTTCTCAAGCTAGTTTAGAATTACAAGGTGGAGTATTTTCTAGTGATGCTGCTGCTGAATTTATTAATCAACCTTATGCAGAAGATGCTGTACAATTAAGAATTTGGGATGACCAAGCAAAGGTTGTTGGTATGAAAACTCGCACTTTAAAATACTTTAATCACATAATACATGAAATTATGGTTATTAGTAAAATTTCTAACACTATGAATCATAAATTCTGCTTGAATTAATTAATTTTAGGGAATAGGGAATAGGGAATAGGGAATAGGGAATAGGGAATAGGGAATAGGTAAAATTTTCTGTTTTTTTATTTACTTTTTGATTTGTCAAAACCTATGGGTGGATTGCTATATATCTCCAGAAAATAAACTTGCTCTTTATTTAATATCATCTTCCCCCTCCGGGGGAGCTACGCTAACGGTTGAATACTGATAAATAACTGTTGTGAGGAGTCAGGAGTCAGGAGAAAAGAAAGGAGAAAAGTAAAGATAATTTCAGTATTTCTTTGGTACTGTCGTTACTGTCATACCAAATTAATATGAAGTTGCATAGAATAAAATTTTCATCAGAATTTACTGTATATCAAGATAGGCAAATTAATTAATTCATAATTATATGTAGCTTTACATAAAATTGGTATCAGTCCTTAAATTTTATTATAACTGATTATCTGTTAGCGCAGCTCCCCTGCAAGGGGAACATGATATAACATCAGCAAGAACAGTAAAATTCATATCAAATCCTGTAGCATCCCTCCAATTAAATGCTGTAGGTTTTTGACAACCAAACCTCTAGAAAACATTAATTTTAACCACGAATAGGGATAGGAATTATATTATACAAATCCGGTTCTAAAAAAGGTTTTTTTCAACTAGCAAATCCTACTTATGGGAAAGGTGCAACTTTTTTAATACCCTCTTACTAAGGTGGATTTGGTATTACTTCTAAACCAACAGATTTAATATTACTTACAGAATAATTTTTCCTACCTTTGACTTGAAAATATGTTTGTCTTTTCCTCTTCTATACTTTTAGAAAAAGTATAACGCTAGGGAGTAGGGAATAGGGAATAGGGAGTAGCAGACTTTTAAAGGGTTCTAGGATTTAGAAATATCCTCACCAATTAACCTAGTGCTATATATATTTTTTTCATACCTATGCGAAGCATTTCCTTTGGAATGCTTCGCAAACAGCTTTTGAACATAATAACTTACTAGAGTTAGCTACTAACCTTTTTCTTTATTTACTATAACTTGGAATTATCCTTATAAAATAAGAGATTGAATGTATCAGGAAAAATAAAAATGAGATAGGGAGTAGGGAATAGGGAGGAAGAAATCAACACAAATATTTCTCACTTCCAAATCTAAGAATATATTTACCTAATATCTATCTACCTGCTGGATTTCAATTCTGGGAAATCTTGCCAATTTGGAATTTTAGTCACTATTCGTTCTCTTAATACTTATTTGACAAACAGTCTCTAAATTAATAACTCATAGCTAATAACGTAGTTCCTCCACAGGAGGCTAGCTGAATGCTAAATATCTATGTCTAAAAAAACTAAATTATTTGAAATTATTGACTATCTTAAATTTAAAAAAATCTCCCTCAAAAATATCAAAAAATCACTAAAATTCCACAACTTTCAATAGATAATGTTTTTTTGTATTTCCCATTTTCTAAAATCCAAAAAAATCATATTTTACTTTTTTACTAATTCTATGATATTCTTGCCTAGATATTTAATCAATCAAGTATTAATCTTAATTTTTAGTATAAAAAAAACCAATGAATAATTTTCCTAAAATCACCCATGTTATTTATGACTTAGACGGTTTACTGCTAGATACAGAATCAATTCATGCTCAAGTAAACCAAGAAGTTACAAGTCGTTATGGCAAGATTTTTGATAAACATATAAAATGTAAAATTACTGGCAGAAAATCTATAGATTCTGCTAGAGCAGTTGTCGAACTATTAGAACTACCTGTAACTCCAGAAAACTATCTTCAACAAAGAAATAATCTAACATATCAACGCTTCCCTCAAGCCAAACCAATGCCAGGTGCAATTAGCCTTACCCAACATTTATATCAACATAAAATCCCTCAAGCTGTAGCCACAAGTTCTTCCCGTGAACCCTTTAATTTAAAAACAAAAAACCATCAAGAATGGTTCCAATTATTTAACTGTATTGTTGTTGGAGATGACCCCAATCTTAAACGTGGAAAACCAGAACCAGATATTTTCTTAATAGCTGCTAAAAGATTAGAAACTTCCCCAGAAAACTGCTTAGTATTTGAAGATTCTTTAGCAGGAATGGAAGCTGCCCTAAGAGCAGGAATGTCTGTAATTGTTGTTCCCGATCCTGATATGGATAAAAACTTATTTCATTCTGCTAATCAAATTCTTAATTCATTGACAGAATTTGAGCCTCACTTGTGGCAACTACCACCATTTTTATAGGTATATTTTAATCAAAGTAAATCTTGGAAAAATAATGATAGTATATCTGGAAAATAGTTTTTTTATTTATACAAATCAACTAAAATAATCATGGTATTTTCTCAACCTATTCGTTTTGTTAAAACCACATTTGGCTTAAGTCTGCCAATTATAGTAGGTTTTACACTTTTACAACAACCCCTTAATGCTCAAACAGAATACTCTCAAGAATCAGAAATTCCTATTCAAGTTGAACCAGAAAATTCTGCTCCTGTTCCAGTCCAACCTATAAAACCTGAAAATGCTCGTCCTTTAGATCCACAGAATAGTCTGCTAAGTCTGCAGGGTGGCCAACGCTTAATGAGCGAAGCTGAAAATGCCATTGCTTCCCAGAATTATGATTTAGCTAACCAGAAACTGCAAGAAGCTCGTCAAATATTTAATCAACTTTCTAATTTTCATACTCAATTAGCTGCTAGTTTTTCTGGTATTGATAACCGTTTAGCCGATGACCAACGAACTAAAGCTCTCGAAACGGCCCAAATGAGAGACCAGGCTACTTATCAGTTAGCCCTTGTCCATCGGGCAAAAAACGAACCCGAATTAGCAGTACCATTACTCGTACAAATTATTAGTTCTCAGCAACCTACTCGCGATCTAGGAAAAAAAGCTTACCAGCAATTACTAGAGTTAGGTTTCGTGGACATCCCTTATCCTAGATCTGCTGGAGATGACCAAATTCCTACCTCACCCCAGTCTCTTAATTAGAATGTAGAATGACAGTATTTTGATAGGGGAAATTCACTATGAATTTACAGGAAGTTGAGGCAATGATTAAAGCTGAGTTGCCAGATGCTCAAGTACAAGTCCAAGATTTAACAGGTGGTGGCGACCACTTACAGGCCATTGTGGTCTCCTCTCAGTTTGAGGGTAAAACTATGGTGAAACAACATCAAATGGTTTACGCTGCGGTACAAGAACCGATGGCCTCTGAAGCGATCCATGCTTTGGCTTTGAAAACCTATACTCCTGAAGAGTGGAAAGCAGCAGGACAAACTGCTTAATTTTTGCTTTTGAGTTACAACGCAGACAGGATTATTTGGCTAGATCAGCCATAATTAATCAATTCTGATAATTTGCCAGCAAATATCAGGCAAATTAATAGTATCTATAATCAAAAAGCGATCGCCTATCAGTTGCCAGATATTAGCCATCAATTAGGGCTAGCTAAATACTGATTGCTGTTTGCGGAGCATTCCTTTAGGACTTGCTTGAATGACCATCTACCGAGGAAATATACATGACTCTAACTCCAGAATTAAAAGCAAAAATTGATGACTTAGTTACTCAAAATAAGATCATGGTTTTTATGAAGGGCAATAAACTTATGCCCCAGTGTGGTTTCTCTAATAATGTGGTTCAAATATTGAATATTTTAGGAGCTAACTATGAAACTTTTGATGTATTAGAAGACCCAGAAATTCGTCAAGGGATCAAGGATTATTCTAATTGGCCGACAATTCCTCAAGTTTATATTGGTGGAGAATTTATCGGCGGTTCTGATGTCATAATTGAAATGTACAATAAAAATAGAGAAGAACTAGAGCAAAAAGTAGCGATTGCTTTAGCTTCCTAGAAATCTTGACATTTGTCGCTCTAATATTATTAGGACTTACGCAAAACAACGTAATTCTGTCATTGCGAGCGACAGCGACGCAATCTCAAACGCCCAAAACTCGTTCCTAATGCGTAAGTCCTGATTATAAAAAATGAAGGGGATTATAGCATACCCTTCATTTTTTTATATCCATTTTTATGCTGATAATAGCGATTTTTATTGAGATGTTTTTTGGTAGTTTCTCTCTATCAAAACCGCTATCAATACATTTTTAGGCGTTGCATTATCAAGGGATGATTTTGATATGTATCCAACAATTTAGCCTGATAAATCAAAATTTTCAGCTTATGCAAATTTAATTATTATACCTCAAGCAACGCCGATTTTTAAGTTAGTAATAATCTAATTCAGTTTGAGTTTCTAAAGCTACTTCAAAATTTGAGCGATCGTATATGTAGCGAGTTGTTTCTTCCTCCAACCTATTAATTAAATATGGTTCGATCGCTTTAGAGATTCTTAAAGATGCTAGATATCCATCCAAATATATCCGCATCTCTTCATAACGATAACCTCGATTCCACATTTCGACGAGGGCGTCGGTGAGTTTTTGATAATGGCGAATTGTTAGAGCGTCAGTTAACATTGTTTTTTTAGGATTAGTTAATGGTTATATTTGGTGCTAGAAGCTAGTTTTAGTTTAGGTTAATATTTTTTTATTTTCAATCTAACCTATTACTGTTTTTGAGTAAGATTAATGTGAACCAATTTGAAAATTGGTCTAACAATCTCAATACTTCTAGCGAGAATATTTTTGTACTATTTGTACTTTCGCTGTTTTTCTACTTTTATTTTAAAAAAATTTATCAAAACCTCTCAACTCCAGATTGGACTTAGAACAAATGTATTTCTAGTCTATCTTACCTATACAATATATGTTTCCCAGTTTCCGTTTATTTTGATCAAAAAATTTTGCTATTTTTCTATTTCCTATATAATTTGTGTGCAGCTATTCATTAAATTATAGATTTTTTAGATGAAAGTAACATATGTTACAAACGTATAACAAGAATAGATGTTATGTTATAATTATAATTATATAAAAAATTTATTAAAATTTAGTGAGACCTGCTTGGATATTAATTATAGAAGAAAATACCCATTTGCGATCGCTGCTAGGGTGGCACTTGGAGCAAGCGAAGCACTGGGTACATCAGTCAGCAAGTATTGAGCATGGAAAAAAATTAATATATAGCTATTCTCCAAGTCTGGTAATTCTGGAAGCTGAATTACAAAATGGGAATACTCTTGAATTTTGTCATTGGCTTCAGGAAAATCAAGATTGCTTGATTTTAATGTTATCTTCACGAACAACAGAAGCAGATATTGTCGCCGGACTAAAGTCAGGAGCTGATGATTATCTGACTAAGCCGTTTGGTATGCAAGAGTTTATGGCGAGAGTGGAAGCATTACTACGTCGCAGAAGAAAAATTACTCCACCGAGCAGTTTAGATTATGGCGACTTAACTATTGATTTGGTACACCGTAGAGTAAGACTTAAAGGTAATATAATAGATTTGACTCCACAAGAATTTAGTCTTTTATATGTCCTCGCCTTAGCTGGAGGAATAGCTCTAACCCGTTCTGAATTATTACATAGAGCTTGGCCGGATTCTATAGATAATCCTCGGACTATAGATACCCATGTACTCTCTCTCAGGAAAAAAATAGAAATAGACCCTCGTCAACCTAGTCTTATTCAGACAGTCAGAAATGTCGGCTATAGATTTAATCAAGAAATCTTAATCATGGACAAACAAAAACAAGAAAAAGAATCTAATTATCAAACCTACAAACAACCTCAAGAATTTGCATCCGCCTAAACTAACCCCATTCTTCTGATTCTTGTGCTTCGATAATACTTTGGCGTATCTTTTCCCAATTAACTTTGTTGCTCGGAGAGTCCTCTACTAACTGTCCTTGCTCTAAATGTAGCAGTTGTGTGCAAAATTTTTGGGCTAACTCTATTTGATGATTTACCATAATTACTGTGATTTGACTTTCTGCTAAAGTCGTGAATAATTCGATAACTCGATGAGCTGTACCAATATCTAGAGCTGATGTTGGTTCATCTAGTAGCAGAATTTTAGGTTGTATCACAATCGCACGAGCGATCGCTACTAACTGTTTTTGGCCTACCGAAAGTTGTAATTCAGACTTGGATAACCACTCGTCGGGAATTTTTAACTTTTCTCTCCAATATCCACATCTGTCTTGAATTTCAGCTTGCTTTAAACCTCTAATTTTTAAAGGATAGGCGATCGCTTCTGCTACTGACATTCCCAAAAGTTTTGACTCCTGTAATACCATTGTTAATTGTTGTCGTAGTTGAGTTACAGGAATTTTTCTATAATCCTGGTTATCTAAATAGATATAACCAGAAGTAGGAGAATTTAGTCTATTGAATAATCTTAATAGAGATGTTTTACCTGCTCCAGAAGTTCCGACAATAGCAACCCTCGCACCTTTTTCTACGGCAAAAGAAATATCTTTCAGCAAATAATGGGAGTGAACTGGAGATATCAAACTTACTTTGTCTAACAATATTTGAGGTTGCGGTTGTTCCATTTTTGAGTGAGGATTTTTGAGTTATATCATGTCAGGATGAACAGTTATAAATAATTAGGCTTTGCTGAAAAAGTCTTATGGGTGAGGGTAGGAGTCAGGAGTCACGAGTCAACCCACCCCTAACCCCTCCCAGGAGGGGAAGTCTGGAGAAACGGGAGTTATAGAGTAGTTATTAGAAGAATAGTCCCTTAATTTTTCTACCTCGCGTTACCCCACAATGCTCACTTTTTCGGCTCTATCAAGGGAAAACCTGGTACTTTTTCTAGACCTAAAACTGCTCAAACCTTTATCAGTCAATGATTTTATATTTAATCAGCCAGCGATAATTAGGGAGAAGTCAGGAGTCAGGAGGAAGAAGTGTTGGAAAAAAGGGCGTTGGTGAATGATTGTATGATTTTTAGGAGTTAGGAGTCAGGAGTTAGGAGTTAAAACAGCTTTTTTCCTTACTATTAATATTACGACCATAAGAATTTCATGCCTTATTTCACCAATGCCGAAAAAAGAATAGATCGGGACGAGAAGGAGTAGAAGAAGGAGAAAGTTTTTTGGTCGCGTAAGTGGAACTGAGTTATAGAAAGCTCTTAAGCTGACATGATATTATACCAATTTTCTCAAGTCAGACTAAACATAACTTGACATCTTAGCTTTCAAGCTTGATAGATACTTTTACAAGTCTTGTTTAAGTTGATGAAATTGGTATAAGAAAGTTCCAAATATACAAATATACTAATTATCCTAAATTTAGGTAGTAGGGAGTAGGGAATCACTTAAGGAAAATCAAGGTATAAAGCCTTCTACTTCAAGAGAAAATTGCTAGGATATTTCCTGATATTCAATTGCCTTAAGGTTTTAACCATAAGAAAAAAACCTAGATATTATGAGGTTGAATTTTCCTTTTTCCTGCTTCCTTGTCCAGTTTTCCCCCAAGTCTACTAGGAAAATGCGATCGCATTAGAAATAGTCACAGCATCTACCAATAATAGTATTAGAGTACAAACCAACAAAATCAAATACATCCAAGGTTGCGACAAAGGACGTACATCTGTTGTATCAATACCCGTTTTGGCTTCAACTATTTGAACCAACTTAGCAAAACCTACGACTCGCATTGGCAATAAATAACCTTCTCCAGAAATACTCAAAAAATAGTAAACTAAACCACCTTGTCCTGTTGTTCGTGGTTTAAGAGCTTTTATTTCTCTCCAAGATAAATACCAACCTTTGCGAAATAAATCTGGCACCCAGGAGGGATAAGATACTTGAATACCTTGATCATTGAGTATTACTCGTTCTGTTAAAGCTGCATATAATGCTATGGCTCCTATTGTTAATCCTATTCCGAGAATAACAGGAGATACTGGCGCATTTGTAGCTTGGGATAAAAAAGGTAAAGGTATGGTTAATGCAATATATAAGCTTAAAAGGGTTAATTTAATTAAAGGAGAAATTCTAAATATAAAATTTTCTGAGTTTTGATTTTCAGTCATACTAAATCCAATTAATCAAGAGTAATTATAATTATAGCTATAACTATTTTTTAGGTCTTGCTAACCACTCAGTGTTTAACATTTAGCTTAATTGGAGATTACTTATGTTTTTATTCTGAGAAAAATACTATATAGCAATCTTGTTTAATTTTTGATAGATTATTACACTTGAGGCAAAAGACAAAAGTTCAATAATTAATAATTACCTCTTCTGATCGAGAAGAGGATTTGCTAAAAGGAATTTTTTTATTTTTTCTGCATGAATGGAGAGGCTTTATACCTGAATTTTTCGGTAACAAAGAATAGTTCATTAATTGATAATTGATAATGGATAATTGATAATTACAAGATGGTTTTAACCCTTACGGAATTGAAGATCGGGAAATTCAAGAGCACTTTTTTTCCCCTATCCAAGGGGAGGCTTCAAGGCGCGAATTATTTAATTATTAATAATTAATAATTGGGTAAAAAACTAGATATTATAAATGATGATATTCCACTACTGACAAGCAGAAATATTTTTTGTCTATTCCCTATTTTCTATTCTTTCTTCCCGAAAACCATAAAAATAAATACTTCACGGGCAACCGTAAGTATTGCATTTATCTTAAATTAGACATTTTATCCATTTTTTTTAGCTTTATAGATGAGGAAATAGATTTACAGCAGATTCTAGGTATGTAAAGTACAAATATTTAAAGATAAGACTTTTGTAGCACAAGCATCTTGCCTATCACAATTGCACCTGACTCAGATGAAATCCGCTGTATACTAATTTCCCCCCCTAATACTCTTGTTCACAAGAAAAGTCATTGAATTTGCTAGGAGCGTTAATCATCTATAATAATTTTTTTTAAAAAAATATAAATGATGATTATGATTAATTAGATGTCTCCTCACGCCACGTTTTTACTATCTCTGTTTTGAAATTTTGAATTAATTAAAATTAGTTAACTAACTAATCTACTGAACTTAAAGCTGCTGTTGGCCTTGATAAAGATTTTCTTTGCTGAGGTAAAGTAACTGACTTCACTACAGACTTTTCAGTTGTCGTAATTGAAGAATATGGACCTTCATTGATTTGTAGGCGATCGCAAGGTATCGTATCAGACAATATAGAACTTGCCATCATACCTGTATGAATTTCCATACAAGCTCCTATTACTGCTTCAAAAACTAAACGTTGACCTGGAAATACAACTCTTTCAAAATGCCAGTTAGGTATATTACTAATTCTGGCAATTTGGATTTGACTTGTTGCATTTACATAACAGCAAAAGATTTTATTGGAACTGTTAGATGGTACGGGATCAAGAATTTGTGCCATAATTTGCTCTTTCAAAAAAAGTTTTGACTTCTTTATATTACTTTAGTTATATTTACAATTTAGCATCAACCGATCCCAGTCAGTTGTAATCTTGAATACTGACTGGGATTTTTATCACAAATTGGCCACTCTACACAGAGTACAAAGATTAAGATTATTGCCAATTGTTATTTTTTTCTTTAATTTGTGCATAAGCATCAGATTATACAGATTATAACACTTAAAACTGATTTTGAAATATAAGCTTGCCGACGATGACGGAAATTAGACCCTTATCTAGAATCCGGGTAATTAGTTATCGTAGCCCGCTCGGAGTCAGGAGACGCACCAGACGCACCAGACACGGAGACACGGAGAGGCGAAGAAAGAAAGGATTTGAATAGGATGATTTGTTAAATTTAACATTTGTCAGGACTTACGCATTTTTGACTTATAAACACTACATATATACAACGTTATAGTTTTTAACTGCTATATATAGTGTCACTGCCTAAGTCCTAATTTGTATTAACACGAAGTAATCAGTGCGATTACTGTATAAC
>JBFRWR010000567.1:0-6512 GCA_051439685.1 Trichodesmium sp. | reverse complement strand
GTACTCTGAGTAAATCTTTTGCTAGTTGCGGTGGTTATATTGCTGGTAGTAAAGCATTAATAGAATATCTTAAATATACTTCTCCAGGATTTGTTTATAGTGTAGGTATTTCTCCACCAGATACAGCATCAGTATTAGCAGCTATTAGGTTGTTGAAGAGGGAACCAGAAAGAGTAGCAAGACTACAAAAAATGTCTCGACTATTTTTAGAATATGCTCGTGAGCGGGGACTTAATACTGGTATGAGTAAAGACTCTCCAGTGATACCTATTATTGTGGGTGAGTCTATTAAGTCTGTACTTTTATCCCAACGTTTATTGAAGCGAGGAATAAATGTACCGTTTATGTTTTATCCATCTGTACCACACAATGCAGCTCGACTAAGGTTTTTTGTTACTTGTAATCATACAGAGGAGCAAATTCGCTTCACTATTGATGCTTTAGCAGAAGAGTTGAGTTTAATGTCTGTTTAGTAACTAGCTGATAGCTAGTTAATTACAGAGGTTTTCCCACAGTAGGGACGTTCCATGCAACGTCCCTACTAGGTTTTGTTTATGGCGATGTGGTTTATCAATTTGAAAATTGCTGTAATGAGACTTGATATAGCGCTACACGCTAGGGAATAGGGAACAGGGAACAGTTGACTATTAAATGGTTCCAGGATTTAGGAATGTTCTAACCTTAATGCCTAGCCCTATATAAATTATAAAATATTATTAAAAAAATAGGCTCTCCATGTTGAAAAATCGTCCCTACAGTCCTTCCACTTCCCATTTTTATCAGATACACAACTAACAGCCAAGATGCCTGTGCTACAATAATTTTACCATTTACACCTGTACATGATTAGTCCGAGATATTCTGTAATTATGGCTGATTTTTAATATCCAATCTTACCTGCTCTAATACTACTTGATAATCTTGCCTTTCTGGATATAACCCTACTAACTTTTCTAAAGGAGCGATCGCCCCCTGCTTATCCTTCATCTCTAACCGCACTTTAACCAAACCCTCCAAAGCAGTAACATTCTCAGGTTCCCGCTCCAATACTTTCTCATATCCCCGCGCCCGTTTCTGTAATTGCTCTTCTACTGACACAACTTTCACTGTCTCTACCTGTTGAGACTCCTGAAAAGCAGTTTTAAACATATTGGCCATGCCAAACAAGGCCGTACCACCAAAAGATACAACCCCAACTAGAGACATGATCTTTTTCAATCTCTGACTGCGCTGCTGCTTCTCTTCCATGTACTGTTTTTCTCTCATTTGCATTGACTACTTTACTACCAATTATATCATGTCCGGTTGAACAGTGATAAATAATTAGGGAGGAGTCAGGAGACAGGAGACAGGAGACAGGAGATAGAAGTCCTAGAGACGTTGCATGTAACGTCCCTACAGGAGTCAGGAAGGAAGAAGAGGAAGTTTTCAAGTGTTAAAGAGGAGCAAATTTTTTTATCACGCTCTGATCCGGACATGATATTACTATTAATAAATAAACTTTAAAAAAATTTAATAGTTGATTTATTCTTGTATCCTTTTGATGAAGCAGTTGTGAAAACATATCCTCTACAAACACCCCATAGTGGCTATCACTGGGATGGTAGCGATCGCCGTTTTTTTGAAGGTTGGTATTACAGAATTACTTTACCGAAAGAAAAACAAACATTTGCCTTCATGTATTCCATCGAAGACCCAAAAGGTGGTCAAACCTATAGTGGTGGAGCAGCTCAAATCCTCGGCCCAAATGATGAATATCTCTGTCGGACCTTCCCAGATGTCAACAAATTTTGGGCTGCACCAGAAGTCCTGGAATTAGGTCATTGGGGACAAACAAATTTACAAGGCCCTGTTGGCTATTTAGACCCATCAGTATTTGATACTCACATCAAACAAGGATATCAAGCCACTGCCACTTGGCATCAAGGAACTTTATCTGACCCTGCAACAGGTAATTATTGTCGTTGGCAATATCAAACACAACCCATCTATGGCTGGGGAAATCCTGATACGATCCAACAATCAACAGCAGGTTGGCTATCATTCTTACCAATTTTTGAGCCTGGATGGCAAATATTAATGGCTCATGGTCTTGCTACTGGTTGGGCAGAATGGAATGGTCATACCTACGAATTTACTAATGTACCAGCCTACAGTGAGAAGAACTGGGGTGGTGCTTTTCCCAAAAAATGGTTTTGGTTTAACTGTAATAGTTTCTATGATTGGCCAGATTTAGCCTTAACCGCAGGTGGTGGTAAGCGAGGAGTATTGTGGTGGATGGAAGAAGTGGCAATGGTAGGTATTCATTACCAAGGGAAATTTTATGAATTTGTGCCCTGGAACTCAGAGGTACATTGGCAAATTCAGCCTTGGGGAGAATGGCAAATGCAGGCCAAAAATGACTTATTTGAGGTGGAGTTAAGCGGAACTACTAATAATTCTGGTACACCTCTGAGGGCACCATCAGAACAAGGGTTGATTTTTTTGTGTCGGGATACTATGGAGGGTCATTTAGTTTTGAGGTTAAAAGAGGTCAAGGATGGTCGTTCAAAATTAATTCTCGAAGCATACAGCGATCTATGTGGTTTGGAAGTCGGTGGCGGGCCTTGGGAGCAACCTTGGATTAGATAGGGTTTGCACTCAAAAGTCTTTTTTTAGGAGTAGGGAGCGGGGGAGCGGGGAGTGGGGAAGCAGGGGAGTAATTTTCTTGCTCAACTATGGGTCAAAAATCCGCTCCTTTTACAGCATAAAGCAGCTCAAAACTAGGTACTTTCTGAATAATTAATAATTAATGGTTTTGTTTTAACTATTTTAACTAGATGTAATATCATGTCCGGTTGAATAGTGATAATTAAAGTTTGTAGTAGGGCTTTAGCCCGAAATATAGATAGGGCTAAAGCCCTACTACAAACAAAAACTTTTTTATCACTGATTATACGGACATGATGTAATTATCCATTATTCATTAATCAACTTACCTGTCAATTCTTTTAGATTTAATCAGCAAGCCTTAGTTAGATAAACTATTAAACATTTCCAATAATAAAAAATTAAATCAATTATCGTACAGAAACCGTTAATTATTTCTCCCTACTCCTCTACTCCCTACTTCACCGTAAAGATTCTAGAATTTGATTTCGTTCACTAACTCCTAAACCTAGCCTATTGCCATGAATTTTAGGAGTAATTGCTGGAGGTGATGTAGTTAGTCCCCATTCACTTGTTAAATCTTGCAAAAACTGGTCTTGCTCAATCCTCGTAGCTTCCCAGTAAGGACTACGGTTAATCATTGTAAACCAAACTAAACCATATTCACGAGTCGGAATTACCCCCGCCAAAGCAATAACATCATTCAGAGTCCCAGTCTTAACAACTGAACCATTCGGAATATTCCGTGACTGATCTGCCAAAGTTCCCTGATCAAAACCAGAGACTGGAAACAAATCAGCAATTACCCATTCTGAAGTTTGCAGATATCTTTGGATAGCTATCAACATAGAAGTTACAGCTCTTGGGGAAAGTTGATTTTCTACTCCTAAACCAGAACCATTAATTAATTCTACTTCTGCTTGAGGCACACCTGCTACCGAAGCAGCTTTTTGTTCCACAACTTTTGCCCCTCCCAAATTTTTAGCCAATATATCAGCCAAATTATTGTTACTTTCCACATTCATTTTTTTCAGAATATAAATCAGGGGCAATGACTTATGGCGAATAATAGGAATTTCTGTAGGGATAGATTTTTGATAAATAACAGAACCACCAATTGATACCTGTGGCAAAGCTGTTCCTGGTGGCATTCGGTTGTAGATATTTCTCACATTAGTAGACCAAGTTGCCGAATTTATACCCTCTCGCAATAATTGGCCGGAAACTATCGGGTCAGACTGATAATTCATCCAAAAATTACCAATAATTATCAGATTACCCGTTACCTGATTAATGCCCAATTGTTGCAGACTATTACCCAAGGCGATCGCTTCTTCCCAGACGAAATATGGGTCATTACCACCATTAACTACCAAGTCCCCTCGCAAGACACCATTAGTAATTGGACCAGTGACACTAATCATGGTTTCAAATTGATATTGAGGCCCCCAAGTTCCCAGAGCTGCTAAAGAGGTAGCAATTTTGGTTAAAGAAGCTCCTGGAATGGGCAAAGTACCATTTTTGCTATAAATAGGTATAAGTTCTGATTGGAACCAAATACCCTGGCGATCGGCAGTTAATAGTCCTTTTCTGGTTAAACCTTGCAAATATTCATCTACTTTTAGGGTCAATATTTGGTCAGAATTTTCAGGTAAAGTTAATTGGGGTATACCTGCTTGCCATTTCAGTATTCCTAAAGTATTCTGACCAATAGTTTCTACACCTAATATTTCTAGCCACAGAGGTAAAATTCCATAGCTGAATAATTCCCACATAACTCAATTTAAAGTTTCCAAATCTTTCTATTTTAGCAGAATTAAAATATTCTACACACAAATATGAATCAGTTTTTTTGTGTTTATATAATTGGTAATTTTTTGTCAATTTCTAATATCATCCATCTTTAAAATATCCACAATAAAAAAAATAGAGAATAGGGAAAAAGGATAAATTTATTTACGCATAATTCCGCATTCAAAAATATTTTTGCGTAAAAAAACTACGCTTTAGAAACAATAAAAGAGTCAATAAAATTCATTGAAAATTCACTCAATTATTCTCCGTTACTATTACTCGATTAAATTAGGATAAAATAGTCTTTTTATCAGGGAAAAAAAGCTGCCATTGCTAAAATTTTAGCCGTCTTTTAGAGATTTTATATTATAGGTTTAATCTTCGACAATTTAGACTACAGGATATTTCGGACTAATGATGTATAAGGAGCAAATAATAAAATTATTTTAGCAAAGGCATCTTGCCTGTTAGCTGGCAAAACCCTGTATTTATCAAATTTATTAGAACTTTTCATCCCTGATTTTCACTTTTTCCTTCTCGCTTATTCCTACTAAAAATATCTAACGAAATTCAGGTACTCGATTACTATTAGCAGAAATACTACTTTCTCTAGCATTAATCTTTTGATTAAGTTCACGAATACGACGAGATAATAAACGAATAATATTAATTGCAATTTCTGGTGTTTCATCAATTGCATCATAAAGTTGCATTTGAGTTAACATCAGACATTCACAACTGTCTAAAGTAGTGACAGAAGCAGAACGAGGTTCAGCATCAAACAAAGACATTTCACCAAAACAAGCCCCTTCTTCTAACCGTGCTAACTCACGATCTTCTAAATGGACTTTCACTCTACCAGATACTACTATATAAAGAGATCTTCCTTCTTGCCCTTCGGTAAAAATCCCATGATTAGCAGGGAAAGATAATTCATCCATAACAGAAGCTAAACGTACTAAAAAATCATCTCTTAACTCCCTAAAAATTGGAACTGCTCTAATAAATAAAAGACGTTCTACACTTGTAAGCATAATATTTAGACCCTCACCCTTGATAAATAAACAAATTTAATAATCACGCTTTATTGAGTAAATTTTAATGGTTAACAACAGAAAATTAAATAAAATTTAGGTAAACTTTGATAGAGAAATAACTTTACTTCTTTAGCTTACACCATCCTATCAAGCTCTTATATCATGTCCGGTTGAATAGTTATAAATAAATGAGGGAGGAGACAGGAGACAGGAGACAGGAGTCAGGAGGGAAGAGAGGAGAAGAAAATATCAAAAGAATAGGACTTACGCACTACAACGTATTTTCGTCATTGCGACCGACAGGGTTTGCGGAGCAGTCCGGAACGGATAGCAATCTCAAATCCTAGTTTCTCGTACCTCATGGGTAAGTCCTGAAGAAGAAAGTTTTTTTGATCACGCTCTTATCCGGACATGATATTATACCAATTTCATAAAATATTGCTACATTAACCACACAGGAAATAAAGAACAGGGCACAGGGAATAGGGTAAATAAAAACATAATAAAAAAGATAAAAAAAGGTTTAATTTCTAGAATTTATCGAATTTAGATTTTTTTATTGTAGGCATAAATCAAAAATTCAAGTGAGGATGCGTGGGGTAAAGGGAGGCAGAAAAATTAAGGGGTTATTGTTAGATCGCCTCTTCTGAAACTTCCCTTTCTTCTTAACTCTTAACTACTCCCTACTCCCTACCCCCAGCATCAGACTGATGAACGCCAACCCTAATAGACATCTCCAATAAATCAAAAGTATAGCAGTAGCCACTATAGTTAGGACATCGGGTAATTATGATGATTTATGACGCGAGCAAGATGCTCGCACTAATTGTCGCGCGCCGCCTTGGCGGTTGCTATAAAATCAATTATCGAGGATAAAACGTCAATTATTTCCCCTCCCAGGAGGGGTTATATACAATCCGGTTATATAGTATATGTTCATAATTGCTGTCTACACTTCAATCTCCGCGTCTCCGTGTCTCCGTGTCTCCGCGTCTCCCTACCATACAATAATTATTCAACCGGATTTGATAT
>JBFRWR010000566.1:0-4433 GCA_051439685.1 Trichodesmium sp. | reverse complement strand
CTCTAAACCATTTTTTACTTCAATTTTTGCATTAGCTAAATCGCTATTTTTACTCAGAATTTCTCCTACTTCTACAGGTACGGCTTTAACTTGATTATTATCTTGCAAAACATAAACAATAGACTGCCCATCTGCTTGAGGTAATACTGCTTTTGCTGGAATTTTTAATCCTTGATTTGTCGCAGTTGTAATTGTTGCTCGTAAAAACATTCCTGGTCGTAATAAGTTACTATTAGGTAGGTCTATTTTCACAGTTGCTTCGCGAGTTTGTTCATTAACTAATGGTGCTATTTCTCTGACTATTCCTGACATTTTTATCCGACTATCAGCATCTGATGTAATTTGAACTTTTGTACCTATTTTAACTTGTGGTAATTGAGTTTCTGGTACTTCTAATTGTAGTTCTAATTGATTGTTTTTAATAATTGAAAACAACATTTTATTACTAGAAGTTACATCACCAACACGAGCTATTCGTTCGGCTATTATACCGTTTGCTGGTGCTTTCATTAAAGTCTGTGCTAGTTGAGTTTGTCTTTCTTCTAAGCGAGCTTCATCACTGCTCACATTTGCTATAGCGCTGTCAATATTTGATAATGCACTTTCAACTTCTGCTCTAGCACTACTTATATTAGCTTTGGCGCTATTAACTTTGGCTTCTGCACTCCGTAGTTGAGCCATTGAACTACTGAGACTTGCTTCTGCACTTTCTACTCTCGCTTCTGCACTGCTAACATTTGAGTTGGCAATATCAACTTTGGCTTTAGCACTACTAATATTAGCATCAGCAATATCAACCTTAGCTTTAGCACTATTAATATTAGCGTCAGCAATATCAACTTTAGCTTTAGCACTATTAATATTAGCTTCGGCAACTCGCACCCCTTCTCTAGAAGTTTTCACAGTAGTGCTACGAGTTTCTAATTCTTGAGAAGAAATAACACCCTCCGCTCTGAGGGTTTGATATCGCTCAAAATCTCTCATCGCTTGTTCTTCGTTAGCCTTAGCTTCTGCTAACTTTGCTTCAGTTTGGGCAACAGATGCTAGAGCATCATTACGACTTGCTTGGGTTTGTTTAAGAGCAGCAACAGCATCATCCCGACTTGCTTGAGCTTGTCTAAGAGCAGCAACAGCATCATCCCGACTTGCTTTCGTTTGCTTTAAACCAGCGATCGCCTCATCTCTACCTGCTTTTGCTTGAGCAATAGCAGCTTTAACACCATCGCGGTCAGCAATTGCTTGTGACCAAGCGGCAATTGCTTGCTCTACTCCTACTTTAGTCTTACTATGAGCAGCTCTTCTTTGCTCTACTTGACTCCTAGCAGATGCTACTTGAGATTTTGCCTGATTAATTTGGGATTTTAAAACGGAGTCATCTAAGATTGCCATTACTTGACCAGATGTGACTTTTTCTCCTTCATCTACTAAGACTTGTTGAATTTGCAACCCATTCGCTTGTGGCAACACTGGTAATAGATCGAAGGCAACAACGTTACCTGTAGCATCAAGGGTACGTTCTACTGTTGCTAATTCTACGTTGGCTACTGTTACACTCATAGAAGGGCTAACATTAGTCTCGACTGGAGCTGTAGTAGTTTGTGTTGAATTGGTATTACCTTCTATATTTTGCTTTGGTTTGGAAAGTAGCTGCATCACTACAATACCAGTAATTAGGCCAATACCAATACCAACTATTAATCTTTGCCATCCCCCTTTATTTGTTTGATGGATATATTCTTTACTGTCACTGATGGCTTTTTCATCTGTTTCTGCTTGATAATAGATGGTTCTGGCTTCTATGCTGTCGGTTTCATTTTCTGGATTTTCCTCTAGCTCATTCCTCTGTTTGTTATTTTTTAGTATATTTTCTGGTATAATTGACTTTTTCAATTTACTTTCTCCTCTTTACCACTTAATACTTATATTGTAAATAAAAATCACATTTGTGTTATGTTTCTTTACGATTTAACCAATTAGGGATAAAAAATACATATATACCAATCCTCAAAGGCAAAAGTTAAAACAAGAATGTCAAATACCTCACGGGATGACAAGTAACCTATGGTCGTTACAGGGGTTAGGTTTTGGGGGATGGGGGTTAGGGAGAAATAGAAGAAAGTGTTAATCGTATAGCAATTCCCAAAAAGCGTGAGTAGAAAAATTTTAGGTTTGAGGGAACACTTAACTGGGAAAAGGGAACAGGGAACAAAAAGACAAAAAGATAACTGTACCTCATGACTTTGGGAAATGCTGTACTTAGAGATTTTTTGGCAGAAAAAATGCTTGTTTTTGGAGCATTCCGAAGGAAAAGTCAGTCTAGACAAGGGAATTACCTAAACACCCTAAAAATTGCTAAAACCCTTGATAATCAAGGATTTATACCTTTTCGACATCAAATCCTCTCCCTGTCTATATTTAACCCTATTTTCTGCTGCTATTTTGTGTAAGTCCCGTTAAGTGATGACAAGGACTCAATCGAATTTTTTGGCAATAGAGAGGGTAATTACAACAGACTTAGGGGGAAATTACCCCTATCCCTAAACCAAAACCAGGTGTATGCTTAAATCCCTCACTCACCCCCTGATGTCAAATACCTTAATCCGTACTTTTAGATCATTATCCATTACAACGGTTTCCAACTAGATTAGGTACAATATTTGAGGGGAGTTGGGAAAAAGGTAATAGAGATTACAGCATATTTCAAAATGCCGTCAATCAAATAGCCTAATATTTTTCCGAGTCAATTTGATTGTTTATTCACAAAATATGTATTAAGGTTTAAACAAATTATGACTACAAGTAACAGACCTCCACCAATTGTTTTTATTATACTATTTCTCCTCATAAGTGGAGGAGGATATTGGTTTTTCTTAAATAATAAGCAATCAGATGATCCGAATAATATTGTTAATAATTCACCAGCACAATTAAGTATTATCGAAACAGCTAATCAAATCGTTTCTAATTTAGATACTTCCCTACCAAATCCTAATATATTAGCAATTGATGGTAGTGTCACAATGGTGAAGTTAATTAAGCTTTTAGAAAATTCTTATGCCCAAAAATATCCTAATATTCCTGTAAATTATGGAATACCTCCAGGTTTTCCAAATGGTTCTAATCAAGGCATCAAAATCTACTGGAAAATAAAGTACAAATAGCAGCCGTATCTCGTCCATTAAAACCAGAAGAAGCAGAAGCAAATATCAAATTAATTCCTATTGCTAAAGATGCTTTAGCAGTAGTAGTAGGAATTAATAATCCCTACAAAGGAGATTTAAAATTAGATCAACTAAAATACATTTATCAGGGAAAAATTACTAACTGGTCATAAGTTGGCGGTCTTAATTTACCAATTAAAGTTATTAATCGTTCTCCGAAAAGTGGTACATACAATTTATTTCAAGATTTTGTATTATTAGGAGAATATTTTGCTCCAGATAGTGCCAATTTTATTACATATCAAAAAGATGTTACAACTCCCATTTTACGATATTTAAAAAATAATGGAATTAGCTATACCACAGTAGCTCAGGCAATAAATCAATCAACAGTTAGAATTGTCGCAATTAATGGTATTTCACCTACAGATCAAATAGCAATAAATAATGATAATTATCTTCTGAGTCGTCAGGTATTTTTAGCAGTACCAAATCCAACAAGTTCAGCAGTCAAGAATTTGCTAGAATTAACTTTATCCAACCAAGGTCAAAAAATTGTAGAACAAGCAGATTTTATACCCTTAAAATAAATACAGAAGTTTCTGATCCTAATGGATGAAGTACATATACAGCAGATTCCAAAGTTATGAGGTACAAATATATTAGACCTCTGTTCATTAATGGATAATGGATAATTGATAATTGATAATGAATAATTGATAATTACCTCTCCTTAAAAGGGAGAAGATTGACGCTAAGTAAGTCGGTTCAGAAAAACATAACTATATTTAGTTTTGCAAATTAGCTTAAATTGCCACTAAATAGCCTTTTTGAGTTAAGTTTACATTCTGTTAGATAGTTTTGTTTATTTACGCAAACCTACTTAATCAGGAAAATATTTAGGGTTTGCGTATGGAAAGTTTTTTGCTAGGGGTAGGAGACAGGAGACAGGAGATAGGAGACAGGAGAAATGGAAATTATAGAGGAGGTAGTCGTCAAAATTGTCCCAAGATTTTTCTGCCATAATCATCCTCAAATACTAGCTTTTTGCGCTTTTTAGACCCAAAAAGGCTGAAATCAATATCTATCAGTGCTTTGATATTTAATCAGCAGAGCAATAATTAGTTATCCTATCGAGAACCAAGTCAGGAGACACGGTGAGGAGGAGAAAGACAGGATTTGAATACCATGATTTTTTCAATTCGTATTCAATATAAAATTTGTCTTAACACGAAGTAATCAGTACGATAACTGTATAACCGGATTTTATAT
>JBFRWR010000565.1:0-2652 GCA_051439685.1 Trichodesmium sp. | reverse complement strand
ACTTTTATTATTGCTCATCGTTTATCTACTGTGAGAAATGCTGACCGAATTTTGGTTATAGATCGAGGGGTTTTATTGGAGCATGGTACCCATGAAGAATTGATAGCTCTTAATGGGTTGTATTATCATTTAGCTCAACAACAGCTTGACCTTTAATATTAATCCGGTTGAATAGTTATTGTATAGTTCGGGGAGTAGGTGGGAAGTGTTGGGAGGGTGGGAAGTGTGGGAACTAAAGTATAGAACCCCTAAGTGTATCTTTGTAAAGGAGTCAGTCCTCAGTCTAGTGTCCTCAGGAGGAAAGAGAATTTATCAAGATTTACACGCGATCTATGAAGATGAAAGTTTTGTTATACCGAACCCGAGCGGATTTGATCTAAGTACATAATAAAGATATCTCACCTAGCAGCAATTATCCTACAGAAATCATCAATTATTCCCCTCCCAAGAGAGGTTAGGAGTTCGTTCCCTACTCCCTACTCCCTACTCCCTCTTTTCTGTAGATGTCTAATAGCTCCCTTCAAGGGTTCTATATAATTGAAGAAAGATTTAGGAGTCAAAATCAATAACCAAAGGAATAGGGAAGGTAAACATTTAGGTATTAGCTGCAGGTTTCAGTTTTTCCTTGGTAATAATTATAAGCAAGTAATTAATAATAAAGATTTGGTACAAAGTTCCAGGTGATTTTTTATAATTCAGGAATCAGAATGAATAATTTTCATTTTATTTTTGATGAATTATATCATGTCCGGATAACAGCGTGATAAAAAAACTTATCGTTCTTTTCTTCTTTCTTCCCTCCTGTTTGCGGAGCATGACCTAGGAAGTTCTGAGTCCTGACTCCTGACTCCTGAGTCCTGATTCCTGAGTAGTTTATTTATAAGTGTTCAAGCAGACATGATATTATATGATATTCAGTTAAATAGTTATTATAATTAAATATAGTAGTATAGCTCTCAGCCAGAACTTGAGATAGAGCTGAGAGCTATACTACAAACAAAAAATTTATTATAAGTAATTATCCGAACATGATATTAGTTTATATTTTTAGTCAAATAGACATTGATGATCAAGCCTTTTAATACTGCTTATGATTAGTAACCTTTTTTTTTCCAAATGATATGATTTGGAATTATTGTAGAGAGATATATTTGCAATTCAAGGTAAGTATTTTCTGCGGAATGCTTACAATTAAAGTAAGAGGATATAATTGTTTCATCACTCATTAATATGAGAGATTAGAGAAGTAAAGAACCAGTAAAAATAGACATCTCCAAAAACTTAGTTTTGACTTAGGTAATATAAAAGTTTGAGATTCATTATTGGAGATATCTAATAGTAGTAGTAGTAGTCAGGAAAAATGTTGAAAAATACCCCTAATTTATAAAACCAAACCCTCTACTAAATTTTAGTTCGGGAACCGACAAACTTATCCAACCTTGCCATCCCCTTTTCAATAGTAGCTAAGTCAGTAGCATAAGATATGCGAATATGATCGTCTGCACCGAAAGCAATACCAGGAATAACAGCTACCTTTTCCTCCTCCAATAAAGCATTACAAAACTCCAGAGAACTATTACAAATCTTACTAATATTCACAAACATATAAAAAGCTCCCTGGGGTTCAGTACAAGAAAGACCAGGTATACTATTAATTAACTGATAAATTACCCTTCGCCTTTCCGCAAAAGCTTGACGCATCTCCTCTACACAATCTTGAGACGACTCCAATGCAGCGATCGCTCCATACTGAGCAAAAGTACAAACATTAGAGGTACTATGACCTTGAATTTTCACAGTTGCTTTAATCAATTCTACAGGTGCTGCCAAATAACCAACTCGCCAACCTGTCATCGAAAAAGCTTTAGCAAAACCATTACTCACAATAGTATTTTTAAATATATCAGAATTAACCGCCCCAATACTCAAATGTTGAGCATCATCATAAATAATCTTTTCATAAATTTCATCAGAAACTACCAAAATATCCTTCTCAACCACAACATCTGCTAATGCTTTAATCTCCCCTGGTTGATAAACCATCCCAGTCGGATTAGATGGAGAATTAAGCACAAATAACTTTGTCTTATCAGTAATAGCTTGACGTAGTTGCTCCGGTGTCACCTTATAACCAGTTTCCGCACCAGTCGTCAAAATTATAGGTTCTCCACCTGCCAGTTTTACCATTTCTGGATAACTTAACCAGTAGGGTGCCGGAATAATAACCTCATCTCCCGGTTCAATTAATGCCAACATCAAATTAAATAGGGAATGTTTCCCCCCATTAGTCACAATAATATTTTCTGCATTGTAGTTTAGGCCATTTTCCCTAGAGAGCTTTTCGGCGATCGCTTCTCTCAGTTGAGGCTCCCCTGGTGCTGGGCCATATTTTGTCTTACCTATGTCCAGCGCCTTTTGAGCAGCCATTTTAATATGTTCTGGGGTATCAAAGTCAGGTTCCCCCGTACTAAAACTACAAACATCTATTCCTTCAGCTTTCATTGCCTTAGCTTTAGCTGAGATAGCCAAAGTCAGGGAAGGTGGTACTTTGCCAACTCTTGCTGCCAATTTCATTTCTTCTCTCTTTGAGTAATTAAGTTTTCCATTTTAGGTTGGACAATGATTTGGTTCAACCTAGATTATCAGAAAATA
>JBFRWR010000564.1:0-2634 GCA_051439685.1 Trichodesmium sp. | reverse complement strand
GTAAAGGTTAGAGAAAAAAAATTATATAGGTTAAATGTATTTTAAAGCAGGGAGTAGGGAATAGGGAATAGGGAATTTATAGCAGTTTACAGCACTTTTCAGATGGATAAACCACGTCGTCACAACTAAAACCTTGTAGGGGCGTTCCATGTAACGTCCCTACTGTGGTCTACTGAAATGAAAAATGCTGTAATATAGAACCCATTTGGAATATGAGCAAAAGTGAGGATTAGGAGACAGGAGACAGGAGACAGGAGACAGGAGTTAGGAATCAGGAGTTAGGAGTTAGGAATCAGGAGTTAGGAATCAGGAGTTAGGAGTTAGGAATCAGGAGTTAGGAGTTAGGAATCAGGAGTTAGGAATCAGGAGTCAGAATTTCGGTGAAATAGAATAGGGAAAAAAGTATAAAAATAGCCCCAATCTCCCCATATCCCCATATCCCCGTCCCCCGATCTCTCCAGCTAATTTTATAGATCCGCTTAGGGGTTCTATATAGCATTCTTTTTGAGAAATGGTATCAGTCTACTACTCTCTGAACAATGTTAAATTTATTTTGCAGAGGTACTTAGCCAGATTATGATTCTAGTGGCTGAAATGGCCATAGTTAAATTTTTAACTAAGTTTGTCCACTATTATTTATAGATGTTGATTAAAATTACTGTTTCACAGACTATTATTAAAAAATTCAGATATTTAACGCTACAAATTATTTATCTAAATATTTCTCAGTTACTCTCCATCAAAATTATTCATAGCTTATAATTCCAGAATATTTGTTGCATAGTAAATCATAAATATATTGATTTATACCAAAAGCTAAAGCAATTATTGCCCAACAAATATTTATACTATCAACACAACCGGATTTACAATTCCCAGTTAAATCCGGTTTACATAAATACTATAGTGCTTAAAGGTAAAGGGTCAGCATAATTTCCAAACTTATGCTAACCCTACTTAATGTTCTAATTGTTTGTCAATTCTATTATAACAATGACAAATATTTTTTATCAATTCAAAAGGGGTAAATATATTACCCCTTACCTACTGCAAACAATTCAACCTAAAGAAGGAAAAACTGCTCCTATTGGAATTTTTGATAGTGGTGTAGGAGGAATTACTGTCTTAAAAGAATCATACCGTCAACTACCTAAAGAAAACTTCATCTACTTTGCTGATACAGCGCGACTTCCCTATGGTACAAAGTCTCAGACAGAAATTTTAGAATTTGTGCGTCAAGTTCTAAACTGGATGGAAAACCAAGGTGTGAAGATGGCGATAGTTGCCTGCAATACTGCCACTGCAGCAGCAATAGATCGAGTAGCAGTTGAATACAATTTTCCCATTATTGGGATGATTGAACCTGGAGCTAAAACAGTTCTACAGATGGGTAAAAAAAGGATAGGAGTAATTGCTACTCTTCATACAGTTGATAGCAATGCTTATTTCAATACTTTTCTGAAATTAAATCCATCAGTTGCGGTATTTCAAGTAGCAGCTCCTGTTTTAGTACCATTAATTGAAGAAGGCAACATTAATGATGTTTATACCTTTAAAGTAGTAGCACAATATCTTGAACCTTTGATTGCAGAGCAGATCGATACTCTGATATTAGGTTGTACTCACTATCCTCATCTCATACATTTGTTTAGAAAAATTTTAGATAGTTCAGTACAAATAGTAGATCCTGCTATTGCTGTTGTTAGGACTGCTGCTAAGAAACTGCAAAACTTAGGAAAGTTGAGCGATCGCCCTCCCTATTGCACTAGGTTTTATGCGAGTGGGAACCCAGAAGAATTTGCGGAAAGGGTGCAACAATTCCTGGGTTTTACTCCAAGAGTAGAGCAAGTTTATCTAGGAGTTGAGAATGTAACAGTTAAATCGGAATCTGTAGCTTAATCTTGATTTATCGCAAATTATTCTTGAGGAGTTTTTCTCAAAATATACTTACTTATTTGGCGTTTTGGTTTAGAGCTTATATGCAACGCCAAATATTTTTTTTCCTGAACAAAATATCAACCATTGATCTAGATCAATTTTCATTAGTTTAATAGTCAAAAAAATGTCTAACTATTATTTTAAGTACCTAAACAAAATTATTTACCTATTCTAATTATCTGGAATATTAATAGCCCAAATAATTCATTTTTTATAGATGTTTAATTGTTTTTTTATACCTGCTAATAAAAATGTTAGAGATAGTCAAAATATGCTTTTATATATTGATTTAGCAAAGCTAGGAAAAATTGTTATTAAATCAGAAAATCACGAATAGGAAGACAAAATAATTGGCAAAAATCTTGGTTTTACCCGGGCATAATAATTTTGCTTAAGAGTCGAAAATTTCTAAACTCAATCTTATAAGTTGATTTGTCTCGAATTATTTGTGATAATAATCACTGACAATATTTTTTTTGTATATCTACTTAGGCATTAACCAAAACATATAAAATATTTTTTAACTTGTCAAATAAAGTTTATTTGTTGTGATAAGTTAATTAATAACAATTAAGTAATTAAGTGAGGAAAAACTCTATGGCTGATGTTAGAGTTCTAGTTGAGAACGTAGTTTCTCAAGGTAGCGAAGATAGTGCTGTATTCTTTTCTCCAGTATGGGTAGGGTTCCATGATGGT
>JBFRWR010000563.1:0-6296 GCA_051439685.1 Trichodesmium sp. | reverse complement strand
TTAGGCAAGCACAAAACTTTCTCCTTCTATTCCTCTTTCTTCTTCTTTCTTCTTTCTTTCCTCCTGACTCCTGACTCCTGACTCCTGACTCCTAAGTAATTAATATTAATATCATACACTAATTTACAAACACCAAAAATCAAAATATAGAAACTTTGAACCCTAAAGTTGTTTCAATAATAAAAGTAAAAAATAACGGGGATTTTGAGAGAGAAAAACCTAAAGAGGAAGAAGTCATTTCAATGTTAGAAGCAGCTCAAGAATTTGTTGGTTGTTTGGAAAGCGAAATAGGCGATCTGTCTTTGAAAAAAAAGGAACTAAAGTAGAAAAAATTAACTAATCTGCCCATAGAAGTTATCCTAAATACAGGAATTTTACTAGCTATTCTCAAACAAGAGCGATGGCTTTCATAATTATTCAAAGGAAATTTAGAAAACTATGACCTTACATTTTGAGACTTTGTGGATTATTACCTAACAACGATGTTTCACATCAAAAATCTGTTATAGCGCTACTTGAATCGGGAACAGGGAACACAGAAGGTGGGAACAGGAAGTTGTTAAAGGATTTTCCTAGGTCATGCTGCGCAAACAGGATTTAGAAATGTCCTAACCTTAATGCGTAGCGCTATAAAATATAAAAATTATTGTTAAATTTACTAGGGAAATCAACAAATGACTCAATCAATTAGTCAAGAACAAATAATTTTAGAAAGTCTGAAAAAATTAACTCCTCAACAACAGCAGGAGGTTTTAGATTTTATTGAATTTTTGCAATTTAAACGGCAAAAACAAAATCTTTCAGATAAAGAGGAAGAAGTCATTTCAATGTTAGAAGCAGCTCAAGAATTTGTGGGTTGTTTGGAAAGCGGAAGAGGCGATCTGTCTTTAAAAAAAAAGGAACTAAAATAGAAAAAATCAACTAATATGCGCAGAAAAGTTATCCTAGATACAGGAGTTTTGGTAGCTATTCTAGACAAAAGTGATCGCCACTATAATTGGGCAGTCAAGGAATGGGCAAATATTGCTAAACCAGTATTCACCTGTGAAGCAGTCATTAGTGAAGCTTGTTTTATTTTGAAAGATATCTATGGTGGCAAGGATGCAGTAATAGGTTTAGTTAGTCGTGGTTACGTTGAAGTTCCTTTTCATTTCATGGATGAAGCAACTACTATTCGAGAGTTGATGCAAAAATACCAATCTGTTCCTATGTCTTTTGCAGATGCTTGTTTAGTCAGAATGAGTGAATTAATTCCAGGTAGTAGTATATTAACTTTAGATAGTGATTTTCGTATTTATCGGAAAAATAAAACAGAAATAATTGATGTAATTATTTCCGATGAATTATAAATTTAACAATTAATAATTAGCTATTCAATGTAAGATTTTTTATTTTTTTTACTGTCGATTTTTTGGATTAGTTACTATTTTTTATGAAAATGAAAAATGCTATATTTGATTTCTAATTTTCTCCTTTCTCTAACTTTAATATTACCCCTTAAAAAAACGTGCTATTAGACTTATTATTATTAACAACTTTAGGATTTTTCGGCAGTTTCGGTCACTGCGTCGGAATGTGCGGTCCTTTGACTGCAAGTTTTTCTCTTTCCGCACGCTCCCCTACTCCCTCTAAAAAATGGCATCAATTTCAATTTCATACTTTACTTAATCTCGGTCGTCTCTGTAGCTACACCTTAACCGGAGTTGGTATTGGAGCATTAGGTTCCGTATTAGTAGCAAGTGGTCATTTAGCTGGGATCGACAGTGAGTTACGACGGTGGTTAGCAATACTCACAGGTTTAATGCTGATCTGGTTCGGTTTAGCCAAAGTGCAACCACAACTATTACCAAATTTACCAATATTCCATCCTTTGAAAAAAAGCAACCTGCATAACCGCTTGAGCGCAGTAATGCTTAACCTTTCCATGCAAAATAAATGGTGGACTCCTGCTTTACTAGGATTAGTTTGGGGTTTGATGCCATGTGGTTTTCTGTATGCTGCTCAAATAAAAGCAGCAGAAACTAGCAATATTTGGTTAGGAGGAGCAAGTATGTTCGCCTTTGGTTTAGGAACATTACCCTCAATGCTAGGGGTAGGAATGTTGACATCTTTTTTGAGTACAGACAAACGGAGTCAACTATTCCAGATGGCGGGATGGGTGAGTATTTTTGCAGGAATTATCACCATTATGCGCAACGGTGATATGGTTGACTACAGTGGTTATGCTGCCATATTGTGTTTAATCTTAGCTTTGATAGCACGTCCCCTAAGTCGGTTTTGGAGTCAACCTCTACGTTATCGTCGTGCATTGGGTGTAGGAGCATTTGTGTTTTCAATGGCGCATACAGGGCGAATGTTAGACCACAGTTTAAATTGGAATATGCAGGCAGTTTCGTTTATGTTGCCTCTACATCAGATAGGAATATGGGCTGGTGTTGTCAGTGTAACCTTAATGTTACCGTTAGCGTTAACCAGTTTTGATGCAGCCGTGAAATATTTGGGGAAGTGGTGGCGACGGTTACATTTATTAAGTGTGCCAGCGTTTATATTATGTGGGGTTCATGTAGTTGCTGTGGGTTCCCATTATTTAGGTTCATTGGAATGGAGTTTAGGAAATCAGTTACGGGTAGTTTTTTTAGGAGTCATAATATTAATTGTATTAGTTGTACGTTCATCTAATTTTTGGTCTTTATTTTCTTTAGATAAATATTATGTTTCTCCACTAGAACAACTTAAAAATCCAAAGTAAAAAAATATTTGTTTGTAGTTGCGCTTTAGCGCGATAATAATGATTTGTGGAAAAACTGTAGGGGTTTGGTCTCCAAACCCAAACTAACAGGGGATTTGGAAACCAAACCCCTACGATCATCATTACAACCTATTTAGGACTGCTATAGAAATCTTTTTAGTAGTTATATCATGTTCGGATAAACACTAACTATAAAGTCATTGCGACTGGAACGGAGTGGAAGGAAGCAATCTCAGGGGTTTGAGATATATCTTCCATCTATGTCCTAATCATAACTATTCAACCGTTAGCGTAGCTCCCCCGGAGGGGGAACATGATATTAAATCTAAATTACCAAAAAATATTTCATTGAACATGATATTATGAATAAATTTAGGAGATAGAAAAAAATGTTTATTAAATTCAATATCACCAAAATTAGTATCAAAATTTTCTGCTTAACTCTAGCATTTTCTGTTGGCGCAAAAGCAGAAATAATTAATCATCAACTGCCAAATAATTTAATTTATAATTATGCTCATAATGTGGAGGTTTCGGAAGATGTAGCTTGTACTTTTCACATTACACCTAATCATAACCCCAAAGTAGGTAAGTCTTCTTTAGCCTGGTTTGCTCTGACTCGCAAGGGTGGAAAAAGTATTCCTTTTAGGGAATGTAATTGTCAGTTAAATATTTATGCTCAACCTCGTAATAATGAAAGTAAACCGATAATGAATCCAGAATTAAAAGGAATTGATACTGAGAATTATCAAGATATTCCAGGAGCAGAAGTTATCTTTCCTCAAGCTGGTATTTATGAGTTAGAAATTATTGGTAGTCCTCAAGATGGGGATAGTTTTCAACCTTTTAAATTTACTTATTCTGTAACTGTTACTGGTGGGTAATAGTCTAAATATTTCTGTATATGTAGTAATGGCTTTCCTCAAAACAAATTTATGATAATTGATTATCCGACCATAATATTACTTATAACCAGTTATTATCATAAAGTTTATTGTAGCCTCTGTTATTATAAAACTCCTGAAAATCTGATTCATCAGCTATTGGAAATTCCAAAATAATTTCATCAGTAATACTTTGTAAAAGTTTATCACCAATTAATTTTCCATATATACCCCTTAAAGCCTTTTCATACCATTCTTTCAATTCAGAAATAGTGATAATACTTTGAATTTTTGTTCTCCAACCAATTTGAGTTAGCAAAGAGTTAATCACTTTTTCCTCAGAGTCTTTACAAATAATAACTATTCGATCTGAAGTTATTGAACCAACAATTTCTGCTGCTAATTTTTCATTCAGTGTCAAATGTTTAATCTGAATAGCTGGGCCAAAATTAGCCCACATATCTAATCCCCGGTCAGCAGCATTAGTAACACCGACTCGATTTATACTTGCTGCTGATGTAAATTTGCTAGAATTTGAATCAATACAAATTACCTTTTTTGCAAAATTTTCAAATTCTTTGAGGAGTTCCATTTTTACGGGGTTAAACTCTACAGTAATTTTTACTTCTAGTTCATCTACTAAAACAGAAAATAGAGAATATACAACTATCTCATAAATCTTATCAATACTTCGCTTGAGACCTGGTTCTCGCCAAAACCTATCGAAAAATTCTTGGAGTTTAAAGTTTTCTCTAGTAGAACTACTGCTATATTCTAATGCTGAAGAAATTTGATTATATCTTTCACTAAACTTATTGTAAATATAGGCTTCAACAATTCCATTCTTAACTCTGTTTTCTGCTGCTAAGGTTGCTATTGCTTCAGGTGGTACAGCATTTTTATTGAATAAGTCATCTTGATATTTTGCGGAGGAAGTGCTTGTTCTACCAAGAAAACGAATACAAATTACGTCTCTCCATTTTTTTGATTTAGAACGATAGGATTCTAAATTAGATAAATCTATATCATTATAAACTCTATCTCTATACAAAATTTCTGCTATTTGTATTGGTTTATAAAGATGTACTCGTGCCTTTGAAATTATTTTATCTATAGATTCTTTGGCTTCACTTATTTTCATTGTTTATCAATTTTTATCTTTATAAACTAACTTTATTTTTGCTATTCAAAGTTTGATAAACTTCTTTAGCAATTTTCTCAATCACAGGGATAGATACACTATTACCAGCAAGTTTTCTTACTTGCGAATATGCTACATTAATCATAAAAGAATCTGGAAAACCCTGTAGTCTCAGCATCTCTCTGCCAGTTAATCTTCGTTCCCCATTAACAAGTAAATAATTATAACTTCCTCCTGCTCTGAGAGCGCATGAATAAGGCAAAGCTGAAATATTTCCTCCTATATTTTCATGCCAAATACTAGGATAAGGAGGATTAGGTTTAACTTTGGCTAGACGTTTTTTTCTAATTGTTTCACTTACATAATAATTTTTTGCTATATCTTTTTCTGGTTCTAATAATTCACTCAGAGAAATTATTTTACCATCGGGAATTGGAAAATTAAAAAGAATAGGTTCACGAAATCCAACTATGTATATTCGTTCCCGTTTTTGTGGTAATCCAAAGTCAAGAGTATTTAGCACTTTATAATAAACTGTGTAACCTAAATTGTGCAATTTTTGCAGAATTACAGTTAATGTTTTTCCTTGATTATGAGTAGTCAGTCTTTTCACATTTTCTAGTAAAAATCCATAGGGTTTTTTGGCAGCTAAAATTGCTTCAATATTAAAAAACAAAGTACCTCTCGTATCAAGAAAACCTAGTTGTTTCCCAGAAATACTAAATGGTTGACAGGGAAAACCTGCTAATAGAAAATCATGGTCTGGAATGTCATTGGGATTAATATTATTAATATCACCAAAAGGTCTTTCTCCAAAATTAGCTTCATACATATTTTGAGCATATTTATCCCATTCAGAAGAAAAAACACATTTAGCTCCAAACTTTGCAAAACCTAATCTCATTCCTCCAATTCCAGCAAATAAGTCAATTATTCGCATTTGTAATAGTTTACTCCTTCTGTACTAATCTTAAATAATTTGTGAACAAAAACTGTAGGGGTTTAGTCTCTAAACCTAAGCAAAAATTGGATTTGTAAACTAAACCGCTACAATACAGCACTTACCCAATTATTAATTATTAATAATTAAATAATTCGCGCCTTGAAGCCTCCCCTTGGATAGGGAAAAAAAGTGCTCTTGAATTTCCCGATATTCAATTCCGTAACGGTTAAAACCATCTTGTAATTATCAATTATCCATTATCAATTAATGAACGTTTTTCTCAGGTACATAGCTAACAGACAAGATGCCTATGCTAGAAGTATTTTACCATCAGGACTTACGCCGTACAACGTATTTTCGTCATTGCGACCGATAGGGTTTGCGGAGCAGTCCGGAACGGATAGCAATCTCAAAGCCTAGTTTTTCCTACTTCATCCGTCAGTCCTGACCATTTATATATAATCCGGTTGAATAGTCGTCATTGCGACGATAGGAAGCAATCTCCTAAAAGCCTGAGATTGCTTCCTTCCACTCCGTTCCAGTCGCAATGACTTGGATATAGTAATTACCCGGATTTTA
>JBFRWR010000562.1:0-6628 GCA_051439685.1 Trichodesmium sp. | reverse complement strand
CAATATCTCTATGCCAGTCTATCCTCGTTAAAATATATTTTGCTCCATATTTTTTACTAATATTAACTAACTCTTTACCAGTCTGTTGAGGAAATAAAACTTCCATTGCTCCCACCGCCAATTTATCATTCAAAGCTACTCCAAAAACATCTTCCATGCGATTTTTCCATTGTTTAATTCCTTTATCTGTTTGCGGAAAGTGTTTAAAATCAACAACAACAGCTCTCTCTGAAAAAAACTGAAAATTTGACACAAATGGTGGAATTAAAATTACATCATTTTGATTACTAATTTCTCTAAATTTTAAAGCTAGTTGGGTAACTTCGTCTTCAGGAACTCTATTAAATTTTACCTGTTGTTGAAATACCTCTAAAATTTTTCCAGGTAAAGCTGCAAATAATCCTAAAACAAATAATAAAGTTGTGGCGCTCGCTAAACTATAAGTGATGATTTTTTGCTGAGGTATAGTTAGATTTACTTCATCCAAAATAAATGGAAATACCAGAACTAAAAATAAACCTATTCCTGAAAATAAACGATTAATAATTGAATCTGTAGGTGAGTGAAATAAGTAAAATATTAAACCACCACAAATTATCAACCAAACTATTGATTTATAATTCCATTTATCCAGATAAAACAATCCTATTGAGAGAATAAAAAAGCAAATGCCTTGATAAGGTACGGGTAAAATTAGAGAGATTATTAAAAGTAAACCAATTCCAAAATTATCTTGTTGATATAATTGATTAACCAAAATTCCTACAGCAATAAAAATCATCAACTGAGCAAAAGGAACCGTTCTGGCTAACTGTAATTTAGAAAATAAAGCTAATGGGTAAACTTCCACAAAAATATAACCCAAAAACAAAGCAAAAATCGACTCAGCAATAATCAGATAAAATTTCCATTTTTCCGATTTATTAATATCAGTTTTGCCAATACATAAACATCCACCCAAAATAAAACAGACAAAATCTAACCTGATTTGCCAATTCCAATAAGCCGGAATAATATGATGTGGATTTCTCACCCAACCATAGATAAATACAAATTCTTCATTACTCAATTTATCAGTGCTAGTCGTACCAGTTAATACCATTGGCAGATACACAAAACTAGCAAAACCAAACAAAATAATTAAAGCTAAAATAATTTGTTTAAATTCCCGTTTTTTTCCACTGCTAATTAACATAATAGGAATCATCATTATTCCCGGTAAAATACCAACTAAGAATTGTATAATTGAAGCAATCCCAAACAATAAATAACCAATTATCCATTTTTGCCGAAAACAGAAATAAATCCCCCAAACTGTTAAACTCATAGCAAAAGTTGCTGGAATGGGAGTATTGGGAAAAAGTTCTAAATAGCCAATTAAAGTGTAGGCTGTTAAACTCAAAAAAGTTAAAACTGCTGCTGATAGTTTTGAGGGAGTAAAAATTTTACTAATAGCAAATAAACCCCAGACAAAACCAAGAAATGAGCAGAAGTAATAAATAAAATATGTGAGAGAAATACTGCCAGTAACTTTACTGAGAAAATAAACTAAATATTGATAGTAATATCTAGGAGTAAACTGCAACATTTCCTGAACATAATAATCATTAATATACAGTTCAGGATGTAACATTGATTTAATTTGAGGAACATGAGTGTAATGATTTCCTACCGGAAAAGTGTATCCTCTAGTAATAAATGCACCGAGAATAAAAAAAGCAAATAGAGATAAAGTAAAGTACCAACTATATTTTTTAAAATGCCACATTTGTTATGGAAATAGGATAAATATATTGCTTAATCTTGGCAGATAAGTAGTACGAAAAACAAATAATTTACCCTAAGTAAAATAAAGCTTTCATGCTGAAAAAGAAGCACATTTTTGGCGCAGAGTTGGGCAAAAAATTACTCCCATACTCCCCTACTTCCCCACTCCCCCGCTCCCCTACTCCTTGTCTCCCTGTTTTCTGGAGACATCTAGTCTAATCAAGCCTGAAGACCTAGAATAATGTAAACTAAATTACTATAGATATCTTTAAAGTAAATTTAATTATAGATAGAAAAAATTGAATGCCTTTCCCTCCAGAAAGTCCTTGCCTAAGTATAGCGATCGCTCGCCTGAAAGTCCCAGAAGCTAATCACTTTGCCACCTGGGTAATGCAGGCTCCTTTCCAACGGGGATATGTCCACCATGACCAGGTTTGGCCAGAAACCTTATCAAAAGCTTGGCAAGCTTGGTTAGAAATCTTTTCTCCCCACAGTTTACCTGCTATTCCTATGGGTATACCTGAAGCAGCGTTAGCGTCAACTCCAAATGTTCATCCTGCACCGAATTCTGGCGTGAGAATTAATCGTACTAGCCGTCTCATGCAAAATTTGGGTATTAACTTATGGCAGTGGTTATTTCAAGGAGAAATTGCTCATAGTCTCCATCAAAGTCAAGGTATTGCTCTTGGCCAAGAATTGCCTTTGCGGGTAAGATTGGATATTCGTGAGCCAGAATTAATTGCTATACCCTGGGAAATTATGCAGTCAGGAGCTGCTTTACCTGCTTTTTCTCTCAGTAGGGAAATTTTGTTTAGTCGTACCACAAGTGATGTTAACTCTTTACTTGATTGTCCTGCTTCTCCATTTCTGAATATTTTATTAGTAATTGGAGAAAGTACCCCTCAAGGAGAATTTTCTCAAGTAAATGGCCATAGAACTCTGGGTTCCTCTGATTTACAACTAGAAGAAGAAGCTGCCCAACTAGCCGAGGTTCTACAACCACAGAACATCACTAGCCAAAATTCACCTAGAGGTAATTTAACTGTTCCGTGCAGAGTCGATACATTAATTCAGCCAACTCCAGAAGAATTAATTTCCCATCTAGACCAAAAAACTTATAATGTCCTATTCTATGCAGGTCATGGTAAACCAGGTCCAGATGGTGGTTTGTTATTTTTAGGCCCAGATACAACCATCAATGGGACTGAGTTAGCCCAAGTTCTAGTTCGTAATGGAGTAACTTTGGCCGTATTCAATGCTTGCTGGGGGGCACAACCAGCTACAGAACGCTTATCTTCTGGTGAGGTACAGGCAATACCCCGCAGTAGTTTAGCAGAAGTATTAATTCATCATGGAGTACCAGCAGTTTTGGGGATGCGAGATGAAATTGCCGATCCAGAAGCTTTAAGTTTTATTCAAGTTTTTGCTCAAGGTTTGAGAGAGGGATTATTGGTAGATCAAGCAGTGGCGGTAGCTAGGCAACAACTATTAACTGTTTATCGGTTTAATCAACCTGCTTGGACTCTCCCAGTATTGTATATGCACCCAGAGTTTAATGGTCAATTAGTTCAACTCTTTGATGAATTGGTAACTCAATTACCTACTAATTCTCCAACTTGGATTAGCAGTTCTACTTCTAAAGCTTTTTTACGTTCTCAAAATCACACCTCTTCCTTAGAAGAAGGGGATGAAAAAGTTTGGCCAATTTGGCCAGGTACGATCGCAATTGGACGTTCCCAGGAAAATGATGTGGTAATTTTGGAGCGTTGGGTTTCCCAAAAACACGCAGAAATTTTTTCTCGTTGTGTTCCGAATGAACAGACTGAACCTACTTATTTTTTACGAGATATTTCTCGTTTTGGTACTTTAATTTATCAGTCTAATAGTTGGCAAAGAATTCATCGCGATCAAGTTGCAATAAAATCAGGAACCCTGATAAAATTTGGCAGTTCTCAAGGTCAAACTTTTGAGTTTGTAGTTGAAACAACAGCAGATTTTAGTTAGTTAATCGAGCCTAGATTACGGAACTAGCTAGATTACTATTGTAGCTGAGTAAGTAGGAAATAATCATATTGCTAATTACCTACTTCTTAAAGAAAATTAGTTATGTATATTTAGGAATAAAATAATGAATAATCAGTCTCCTTGTTCTCAGTTTCCATTTAATCCTTCTACCGATGTAGAATTAGATTTATTAAATGCTATTGTTTTGGATGATATTACTTATCCTTGGGATCCGGAAACACCAGAGTCAGATGCTTATTTTGATGATTTAGAAGATCAACTACCTTTGTCTGATTTACTAACTGACGTTGAACTCAGTTCTGCTTCCCAAAATTTTTATAATCAGACTGACAAACTTTGGTCTGTTATTGATACTCAGAATGCTTTATCTGAAAAGTTTGCTACTTTTGCTCCCAAAGTTTTACTGAAAAAGTTAGGTGCTATTGCTGTTAATGTTGTTGATCAGGTGAATCGTTTTGGTTCTACTTTGTCTCTCTCAGATCAATTGGTACATTGTGTTAGTGAAGTTTTACCAGGTTGGGATTTAGAAGATTTAGAAGTAATGGCACGTCCTCTTGCTTATTCTATGCGTAGCGATGGAAATGATCCCGTGGAAAATACTTTAGCATCATTGCAACCTATTCCTTGGTCTGATTTATCAGAATCTGAACAAGTACGGTTAAGTTTAGCGATCGCTCTCTATGCTATATCTCAAGCTAATAGTTGATTCTTTTTTGAGTATTATTATATCTCCAGATATAGCAGTTTTTAGTTGTTTTATGTTCTATCTTTAATGATAGTCACTAACTGAAAACTGCTATAATTTTATTTTTATATTGATTATTATAATTTGTACTTTTCTAGAAAATTACATCTCCTAACTATCTAATCTTTTCTACCCGTAATTTATTTTTATTTAACACACTCTATGAGTTAAATTATGCTAAAAAATAATTATTTCAAAAACTGAAAGATTATAAATTTAGGTATAATTAGGGCTTGGTGAAAAAAGCAGAGTGTGGGAAGTTTGGAGAGGGAGAGAAGACAGAGAAAATAAGAAGAATAATTGTTCCTTGATTTTTCTACCCTTGCTCTGCCTAAAATCCTGATTTTTTGGTAGTTTTAGCTGGAAAAGTTGCACCTTTTCGGGATTTCAAGAGACTATACACTTTATCGATAAAGACTTTTAGATTTATAGATTTAATCAGTCAACCCTAATTAAATCACAATATTAATAGTTAGTTTGGGTGAAAATTATATGTCAAATCTTACAGTCAAAGACTTAGAAATATTGCAAGGTAATCTTAATCAAGCAGGTTTAGATTATCAACTAGAATTAGACGAAGGAAAGATATTAGTTATGGAGCCGTCAGATATTGTTTCTAGTGAAGTTGGCGTTCAGCTAATTAGGCTATTGGGTAATTGGGTTTATCCACGTCGTCTTGGACGTTTGTTTGATTCTAGTGGTGCTTTTATTCTTCCTGATACTAATCTTAAAGTTCCTGATGTTTCTTTTGTTCGTGCCAAACGTCTGAAAAAAAGTGTTCGTTATTTTGGGGAGTTGGTGCCAGATTTAGTAGTAGAAATTAAATCTCAAAGTGATCGAATTAAACCTTTAAAAGAGAAAATTAAGAAGTATTTAGAACTAGGAGCAGAAGTGGGAATTTTGATAGACCCAGATGAGGAAATAGTTATAGTTTATCGTTCCAATGGTGAAGAAATTGAGTTGAGAAATGGAGATAATTTGACTATTCCTGAACTTTTTGGTGAGTGGGAATTACCTATTATTGAACTTTGGCCTCCTGTGTTTGATGAAGAGGAATGAATTGTTTAAAAGTTTAGACATAATTAATTTTCTAATTTACTGATAAAAGGGGAATAAAAGTAGCTAAAATAATATCTAAGGCTGCTAATATAGCAGATGTACATAACATTATAATTGCTTTGTTAGTAATCTCGGCTTTTTTATCTCGTAAATTTTCAAGTTCTTGCAAAGCTTCAATCCAAGTTTTGGTAATAACTAATCTACAATTTTCATCTGAATCTTTGTAATATTCATCCATCAAAATTTGTGGAGGTGTCATTCCACCCGAAGCTTTAGGCAAAAATCCTTGAACGCAGATAAAAATAGTAATAGCTAGAAAAATACAAACAAATATTTTGAGGATTAAACAGGAGTAGCAAAAATTTGAATCTGTTGTCGTAGATAAAAAAGATTGGTTAGGGAGATTTATCGAAAAAACTATTGAAGTTGCACTAAAGCCTAAAACTGTACTCAATTTAGTATTCAAGGAATTAATACTATCAATAGTAAGCTTAATTCTATATTCGGTATAGTTGTATATCAGGATTATATTATTATGTTCCGTATTGTTTTTATTTGTAGGAGGTTTTTCCATGTCTAATAATCAATCACAACAGTCTTCGTCTGAATTAGAAAGTAGTCAAGGCAATAATAGCAGTCCACCTAAAAATCTACCGGATAAAAGCGCACCTGAAAATCCACCAGCAACTCCTGTCGAGTTGAGAACAAATGCTGCTATATTTGACAGTTGTCGAGGTAACAATCAAAACGCACCTGAAAATTTACCAGCAACTCCTCTCCATAAGAGAACAGTTTCTAGAAATGATAGTCAATATAGTTAACAGATAAAAGTATATAAATATTCTAATTTATACAATTCTAATAAGCTGCCAGAGAATAAATTTTCTATCTGGCAAACTTAATAATTAGGGTTTGCTGAAAAAGTCTTATGGGTGAGGGTAGGAGTCAGGAGTCAGGAGTCAGGAGTCAGGAGGAATAGGAATTATAGAGGAGGTAGGAGGAAGAATAGTAAGAGTGGTTTTTCTGCTATAA
>JBFRWR010000561.1:0-16701 GCA_051439685.1 Trichodesmium sp. | reverse complement strand
CTCCTACAAAGGTTTCAGGAGTTCCTGATCGGGGAGAGCTTTTAGGGAGAGGATTGATCAATAAGGAAAAGATTTATTTTTTTCCCCTTCAAAGGGGAGGGTTTAAACCTCAATTATCTAATTGTTTAATTATTAATTATTTTGGTAATAGTTTCAGTTTTTTTATTTCCTTTTTGCTCTGTGACAACCTATTTAGGATTGCTATACCCGCATTTCTCAAAAAGCATGAGGTACACAATTCTTTTGCTTTAATGGAGTAGGAAAGTTCCATGGAAATTCTATACAAAGGTTTTTTGCGGTCGGG
Source organism: Trichodesmium sp. (assembly GCA_051439685.1). Lineage (GTDB taxonomy): Bacteria > Cyanobacteriota > Cyanobacteriia > Cyanobacteriales > Microcoleaceae > Trichodesmium. Next base: position 16,397 of record JBFRWR010000561.1, on the reverse strand, counting down.
AGTTTATTCCATATTTCTGAACAATGTTCTTCTCTCTCTCATACTCATAAATTATCAAAATTTATTCCTACTATAGTAATCCTAAAATTAGATTGTATAGCAATACGGATTAAGGTTCTTGACATTTATAAATCCTGGAACTCTTTAAAAGTATACTTTTCCCTGTTGCCTATTCCTGATTCAAGTAGGGCTATAATATTTGATTGTAGGGGTTGGATTTCCAAATCCAATTTTCACTTGGGTTTGGAGACCAAACCCCTACAGTTTTTCTCTCACCAGTCATTTTGGATTAGTATCGGGGAAAATCATTGATGGTTTCTGTAGGATAATTGATTTTTTTTATTATTAGAAAGATGCGTTAGATTACTTATGCAATTGTTTTGACATAATTAATAACTTCTGGGAAAAAAATCAAAAAATCTGACTCAAGTGCAGGATAATTTTTGATTAGCTCATTGCCTGCAGTAGCTAAGTTATTTTCTCTCTTCAAACGTTTAGATAAGCGAGTAAAAGTTAAGTTAATTCCTGACATATTTTTATAGGAACAAAGCCAATTATCAGATATAATTTTGGGCAATATTTTTTTTAACTTATCAGGTAAAATTTCTCGATTATTTTGCAAAATCAAGTAGATTTTTTTGACAAATAATTCTAATTCTTCATGGGAAAATAAATCCCAGTGATTTGCTAAAAAGTGGTCGTAACAAATATCAATAATTATTCCGGCTAAACGTCTATAGCTTTGATTAATCCTATGTTTACTTCTCAAATATATTGGATGAGTATCTGTAAAAGAATCAACTTGACGATGGGTTCTTATTCCTTGGATAATTTCATAGTGATAAATAGTTTGATATTGTTCTAGGTTGCCTTTAACAAAGTCACCTAGTAAATTTCCTATTTGTGACTCAGGAGTATTTTTTGCTAATAGTAAATGAGCTAAATAGTTCATAAATAGATAGTTGGATTTTTGAAGTTTCTTAGAATTAGCTTCCTCCATAGGAACTTGATTCGCAGTTTTTTCAGCTTTAGTTTAAATTCCATTCTAAAGTTTTACTGCTAATTAATAATTATAGGGACGTATTCGTTAGCAGGGAAAAAAGGGAAATTTGAGGAATAGTTATTCTAATTATATTCTCTCAAATCTACCATTTATCCTGACTACTCCCTACCTCAACAAAAAGACTTTTTCAAGAAACCCTATTTATTTTTTGTGACGCTCCATCCAATCAGTAATCATTTCAGGGCAACTCGCTAAAGATTCTGCTAAAGATGCAAATTCTACTAAAGGTAATGGATGATTAAATATATAACCTTGTAGTTCATCACAATTATGCTTAACTAAAAAAGCCAATTCTTCCTCAGTTTCAACTCCTTCAGCAATAACTCTTATCTTTAGTTGGTGAGCCATGGAAATAATTGCTGAAGTGATAATTTGATTAGTTCGGTTAAGATTAATTTCTTTGATAAAGTGCTGATTTATTTTGATGGAATTAATCGGAAATTTTTCCAGATAACTTAAGGAAGAATAACCTGTACCAAAGTCATCTATAGCAATTTGAATGCCTAGAGTTTTTAAACCATGTAAGGTTCGTATAGCTCTTGTTTCATTTGTCACTAAAACAGTTTCATTAAAATCTAATTCCACATAACTAGGAGCTAAACCACTATTTAAAAGAACTTTTACTAATCTTTGACGCAAATCTAATTGATTTAATTGGCGAGCAGATATATTGACTCCTAATCGTATTTTTCCTAACCCAATATCTTGCAAAGCTTTAACATCTTCACAAGCAGTTTTCAAGACAAATTCACCTATTGCTTCAATTAATCCTGTTTCTTCAGCTAATGGTAAAAAACTTGCAGGTAATACAATAGAACCATCGGAAGTTTGCCAACGAATTAGAGCTTCAGCTCCAACAATTTGACCTGTCTTCAAATTAACTATTGGTTGATAATAAACTTTAAATTGTTGATTTGACAAAGCTGAATATAAATCATTCTCTAACTGTAAAGTATTAGTATTTTTGTCTTTATCTGCTTTTTTGTAAAAATCATATCTATTATTTCCTTGTGTTCTAGCATATTCCATTGCATTTCTGCCTTTTAGAAGTAATTCTCCAAGTTGTTCACCATCAACTGAATAGAGAGTAATGCCAGCATTAGCACTAATTGAAAACTTTTTTTGATTTAAAACAAAAGGTTCAACAAATTGCTTTAATATATTTTGTACTAGACCTATAGTTTCGATTTGATTGCTAACTTTTTCTAGAATAATTACCAATTCATCTGTATCTAGACGAGCAACAATACTATTTTTACTAATAAATTGATTAATTCTTTTGGTGATAAATTTAATCAACAAATCACCCCACTCATGTCCTAAATCATTCACATAGTTGAAGCCATTAATTCCTAAAAAAATAATAGGTATAGTTGGTGTACAACCTTTTTGATTTTCCAATTTTTGTTCTTTTAAAGAGCTAACTTGATTAACAATATTAGCAAATTTATTTGATAATATAATTCGATTAGTTAGAGAATTTATACCTTCTTGATTAGTTAACTGATTAAGTTGATTTTTAACTTCTGCAATTTCATTGACGTAGCGCAATTCTACAGCTTCTTCTGCTTTATATTTCTGAAGGGCAATTTCAATTGTTGATTTTAAACCTTGAGGTTTAAATGGCTTAACTAAATAGCCATAAGGTTCAGTTAATTTTGCCCGATCTAATGTATGATCATCTGCATAAGCAGTCATATAGACAACAGGTATTTTTAATTGAGAACGAATATGTCCAGCAGTTTCAATCCCATCTAAATCACCTTGAAGCATAATATCCATTAAGATTAAATTAGGATGTTTGTTTGTGGCGGTTTCGATCGCTTCTCTACCAGAGTCTACAATTCCAATTACTTCGTAGCCTAATTTTTTCAGATTTCGTGAAATATTTTCTGCAGCAATTAACTCATCTTCAACAACTAAAATTTTTGTTGGGGAAGTGGGAGTTTTAGAAGTATTTTGACTAGGATTCATAAAATTTTAACTGTTTAATTTAGATAACTTAATTCTATGTATCAATATATAGAACCCATTTGGAATATGAGCAAAAGTGAGGATTAGGAGACAGGAGACAGGAGACAGGAGACAGGAGACAGGAGGCGCGGAGGCGCGGAGTCAGGAGTCAGAATTTCGGTGAAATAGAATAGGGAAAAAAGTATAAAAATAGCCCCATCCCCTCATCTCCCCATCTCTCCAGCTAATTTGATAGACCCAAATGGGTTCTATAGATTATATAGCAGTTCCCATTATAGTGAGGTACAAAGTTTTAGGTTTGAGGGAACAGGGAACAGGGAACAGGAAATAAATAAAAAGACAAAAGATAAATGTACCTCACGAGCTTGAGAAATGCGGGACTACTATAGCAATATGATTTGAATTGTGAGATATGGAAGACTTTTAGGGTAAGCATTCAGCTATTAGCGGTAAGCTCATCCTTTCCTGCGGAATGCTTCCCTAGGGGATGCTACGCAAACGCCAACAACTCTAATGAATTAAGCAAGAATTAGTTTAACTTATACTATTCACGCTCGGAGTCAGGATAGACACCAGACGCGGAACAGAGGGAGAGGCGGATTCTTGAGGAGACACCAGAGAAGGAGACTAGACGCACCAGAGAGGTTGTCATCCTGTCATCCTGTCCTCCTGTCACCGCGTCCCCGCGTCCTCCTGTCACCGCGTCCCCGCGTCCCCGCGTCCCCACGTCCCCACGTCCCCACGTCCCCATGTCTCCGTGTCCTCCTACTCTCTATTCCCTTGTATCTTAAAATCTAGATTTATACTTCAGAGGCAAAAATATTAAATTAACTACTGTACCTTGAGTACAATCAAACTTTATTTCAGCTTTTAATTGTTTAGAGAGAATCTGTACCAATTTTAAACCTAAAGAAGAACTATTTTGCCAATCAAAATCTTGATCAATACCAATACCATTATCTTTGATTGTCAGGTGAATTTTTTGCTGTTTATCTTGATATAATTCAACACAAATTTCTCCTGATTCACCATTAGGAAAAGCATATTTTAAAGAATTAGTAACTAATTCATTAATGAGTAAGCCACAAGGAATTGCTGTTTCTAAATTTAAGGTGATAGGTTCTACATTAATTATTGGTTGAATCATATTTTCTCCCACATAATAGGAAGATAACAAATTATCCATAAGAGTATGCAGATATTCTCTAAAATTAATTTGCCCTAAATCTTTTGACTGATATAATTGTTCATGGATTAAAGCCATTGTTTGAATCCGATTTTGACTATCAGCAAATAATTCCTGGATGTTTTGATCTTCGATATAATCTGACTGCAAATCTAATAAATTAGAAATAATATGGAGGTTATTCTTAACTCGGTGATGAATTTCTTTGAGCAAAATTTCTTTTTCTGCAAGAGATTTTTGAATTTGTACCTCTGCTTGTTTGCGATCGCTAATATCAATACAACTACCAATATAACCAGTAAAGGTTTGATTTAGGTGAAATCTGGGAACCCCTGTATCAAAAACCCAACGGTATTCACCATCTGCTTTTCTCAAACGATATTCAATCGTAAATGGTTGATGAGTTTGAAAATTTGTTTGGTAAATTTCTCGATAATTTTCCACATCTTCCGGGTGAATACCATCTTGCCAACTGTTCCCTAGTTCTTCTTCTAAACTACGCCCAGTAAAGTTTAGCCAGGTTTGGTTAAAATAGGTAAAAAGACTATCAGTTCCAGACATCCAAATTAATACTGGGGCGCTATCTGCCATGATCCGAAAACGTTGTTCACTTTCTCGCAGTGCTAACTCTGCTTCCTGATAGTCTAAAGCGCTGACGAAAATTTCACCAATAATTTTTAAGAGATTAATGGTAGATTTTCCCCAATTATTTGATTGACGAACAACATCAAATCTGAGAAAACCAATTAATTCCAATCCAGAAACCATAGGAATACATAACAATGATTTAATTGATGTTCCTGATAATATTTGTTTTTCCCTAGTTGCTTCTAGAGGTAAATTAGCAACTAAAGGTATATGTACCACTTCCAATTTCTGTAGTTTTGCCATTAACCACGGCAAATAATTTATGGGAAGATTTTGTTGATTCTCAATTTGAGCTTCTATTCCTGTCGCACACCATTCGTGAGTATTGCTAAGTTGATTTTCCTTCCTATTTACTAAAAACATAGAACTACGATCCGCACCTGTTAACTCACTCACCTCTTGTAATGCTATGTGAATACTACTATCAATTTCATCAGGATTAAAATTAATAAATCTAGTAGAGATACTAGAAACCAGTTTTTCTAATTCTAGTTGTTTTTGGAGAGTTACTTCTGCTGCTTTGCGATCGCTAATATCTTGATGAGTACCTATCATTCTTAATGGTTTACCTGTCTTATCCCTGACTACAACTTTACCATAAGTTGCTATCCACCTCCATTCACCAGACTTTGTGCGTAAGCGATAATCAAAAGCATAAATAAATGAACTATCCTCTAAATGCAAATTCAAAGCATCCATTACCCAGTTTTGATCTTCTGGATGAATTAGCATTTCCCAAGAATTTAGGTCCTCACTCAGATCGCCTTGATCGTAATCTAACATTTTTAACCATTTGCGATCAAAATAATATTCTCCGGTGCTAATATTCCAATCCCATAACCCATCTCCTGAAGCTTCTAAAGCAAGTTGCAATCTTTCTTGACTTAATTTTAGTTCTGCTTCTGCGATTTTCTCATCAGTTATATCTTCTGCTATTCCTGCTATTCTATAAACGACTCCTGCTTCATTTTTGATAGGAAAAGCACGATCCCAAATCCAACGTATTTCACCATTTGGTTGTACAATACGGTATTCTATTTCATGTTTTTCTCCAATTTTGTTGGTTAATGTCTCAATTATTTGAGGACTGTCTTCTGGATGAATAGCATTTAGAAAAGACTGGTGTGAACTGTACAGATCATCCCAACTATAACCTGCTCCCCAGATTTTTTTATAGTTAGGAGAAATATAAAGAATTTGATTACTTTGATAGTCACGCATCCAGAAAACGCTGTTAATATTTTCTGCCAACTGAGTAAATTTTTCTTGACTTTCTCGTAATGCTATTTCTATTTTTTTGCGTTCCGTAATATCTAAGACTGTAGTAAAAAGTTTAATGATTTTACCTATCTCATTGAAAATTGGTTTTCCTGTAATTAAAATATGTTTTAATTCACCATTTGGGCAGCATATTCGTTGATCAAATTTATAACTTTCACCTTGATTAATTGCTAATTTAATTGCTTGTTTGATTTCGGGTAAATCATCAGGATGAACTAATTTCAGATAATCTTCAGCAGTTGAAAAATTTGATTTCGATGCTAAACCAAAAAGAGAACATAGTTGTTCTGAGCAGATAATCTTACCTGTGGTTAAATCATATTCCCAACTTCCTATACCAGCTATTTTCTCAGCTTCTATCAATTTTCTTTGAGTCATAAAAAGTTGTTCAATATATTTTTTTTGATCTGTAATATCTCGAACCACAGTATAAATTAGATTTTCTTTTAAAAAAGTAACACTATTCCAAGCAAACCACCGATAAGAACCATCTTTTGTCAGATAACGATTTTGGAAATTTAAGGCTTGATCGCCCTCAGCAACTGTGTTTGCTTTGGCACAAGTAACATCTCGGTCTTCTGGGTGTACAAAATTAATATAAGGTATAGCTAATAATTCTTCTATACTATAACCTAAAACTTTTGACCAACTCGGATTAAGCTTTTTAAAGTAACCATCAGTACCAACAATTGCGATTAAATCAAGAGAAATATTAAACCAGCGATCGCTTTCTCTCAGATTATTTTTGAAATCCTCATTTATTTGATTAAATGATTTTACTAATTCTTCTATTTCTGTAAATCTAAATATCTCTTGTTCTAGGGATAAATCCCCTTCAATAATCTGGTTATTTTGAATGGCTTTTAAGAATGTATATATTGGTTTTGTCACCCATCGAGAAATTAAGATGGCTAAGTAAATAGCTATAGTTATGGGAAGTAAATAGAATAAGATAGTTGATTTTCTATGTTGATTAATTTCTGGAATAAATTCTGCTACTGGCAAAGCTACTACGATCAACAAATCTAAACTCTCTTGATTTTCCATGGGAAGCAAGGTCACAAAATATTGCTTCCCTCTAACTTTTAAATCTAAATCTTGGAAAGTTTCAATTTGATTAAAATGACTTTCTTGTTCCAGTAATTTGTTAGATATTTCTTGAATTAATAGATGATGATTGTCAGGAATAGCTAATTCCTTTGTAGGATTTTCTGAACTATAACTTGATGTTTGATTTAAAGAGCTAGCAACAATCAAACCAGATTTTTCGATAAGATAAATTACTCCCAATTGACTAATATTTGTTATTTCTAGTAATTGTTCTATCTGTGAAGTAGGCAAATCAACTCTTAATACTCCAATCAGACTATTATCCTGATTATAAAGTGGATAACTAAATAATAAATCACCTGAATTATCAACTTTACGACTTATGGGTTTACCTGATTTAATTACATCTTGATACCAACTTTCAGTTTGATAATTATATTCAGAATTTTGAGATATTTGTGTAATATTTCCGGCTAAGTCAATAGTAGATTCTATAACATTTTCCGAATTTGACTTATTCACTAGCTTGAGCAAAAAATTATTATCATTTTTTTGCTTAATTCCTACAAAATTTCCATCTGTAGTGCCAAAATTAATCTGACTAACATTAAACTGTTCTATTTGCTGTATAAATAAACTTTTTGTGTCAGTTAAATCATTAAACTTTAGCAAATCTGATTTAATCAAATCTTGATTAATTTTATAGATCAAATCAGGAACTCCTAAATAATCATCTAAATCCCGATTAACAGAATTACCAATTTGACGATTAAACTTAATTCCTATTTGTCTGGCTATTATTGATTGTCTTTGTAATGATATCCAGCCAACAAATCCCAATGTAATTAATATCGGAGTTATTAACGATATAAATACAAATCTTTGAAGTGATATCTGAGGTTTTTTATCAAAAATGATGTTTTTTTTTAGATAATTCATCAAAAATTTTATCCTTTTGTTTATTGGCAATATTACTATGTTTATCTAATCAGGACTTACGCATAACCGCCATATCTAGTAGGTGCGGTTCGCGAACCGCCCCTACAAATGGTGTATGATTCGATATTTTTCGTAAGTCCTGCTAATATCAAGTCTCATTAAAAACGCCATAATAAATCAGCTATTTTCAGTCATCTTTAGATGAATTCTGCTGTAAGCCAAGAAATTTATTTCTTGGCGGATGACTAAACTACATATAGCAGTCCTAAATAGGTTGTAATTTCGAGCGTAGGGGTTTAGTTTCCAAATATCCTCTTAGTTTGGGTTTGGAGACCAAACCCCTACAGTTTTTGTCTTAAATCATTTAGAGGATGTTTGAAAAGTATAAATTTTGATTTATATCCCCCCTAGCCCCCCTTTTCAAGGGGGGGAAATACAAGGTCAAGTCCCCCTTATTAAGGGGGATTTAGGGGGATCAATAACTTCTCAAACAACCTCTTAGGATTAGTATAGTCATCAGCAAAACCTTGTAGGGACGTTCCATGGAACGTCCCTACTGTGATTACCCATATGAAAACCTCTGTAATTGTAAGTTATTTGAAAATACACTAGAAACCTCCAAACATTTAAAATAAAATTAATTATTATCCATAAATTATCAATTACTTTTTTCTATTCCTGAGACTCTATTTACTCTTTCTTGAAGAAGTCTACTTAATATTAATATAATTATAATTATTTTAACTTTCAGAATAAACACAAACTCGATTACGCCCTTGAGATTTAGCTTGATAAAGAGCCAAATCTGCTTCTTTAATTAAATCATTAGGTCTATATACAAATTTTTCTGAAGATTTACATAATTTTTTAGTAGCAACTCCACAACTAATAGTTACACAATTACTAATTTTTGAACCTCGATGAGCAATAGCAGCATCTTTAATACTTTTGCGAATTTTTTCCCCAATATGTGTAGCTCCTTGCACATCTGTTTCTGGCAAAATAATTACAAATTCTTCACCCCCATAACGAGCTACTAAATCAGAAGAACGATTCACATTTTTAACAATAATATCAGCAACTTTCTGTAAGCAAGTATCTCCTGCTGGATGGCCATAACTATCATTATAAGCTTTAAAAAAATCTACATCACATATTATAATTGATAATGATAAACCATTTCTTAAAGCACGTTTCCACTCAATTTCTATCACCTGATCAAAGTAGCGACGGTTAGCAACCATTGTTAAACTATCTACAGAAGCTAAACGCTTTAATTCTTGATTTACTTTTTCCAATTTTTCAGTTAAAATTCGCTGTTTTTCTATTTGTTGTTTAAGTTCTTTCATCGCCCATTGAGTTTCCAATAAACGTCGAACTCTTTGACGTAAAACTGCCCAATGAATTGGTTTAGTAACATAATCAGTTGCCCCTACTTGAAATGCGAAATCAACAGAACCTTGATCGTTAAGAACTGTAATCATTAATACTGGTGGGGTATTTTCTCCTAATATCTTATGTAGTTTGGCACAACAAGTAAACCCATCCATTCCTGGCATCATTGCATCAAGTAGTATCATATCTGTTAATTGTTTTTGACAAATTTCTAAGCATTGTTCTCCATTATTTGCTTCAAGAACTTGATATCCATCATTTTGCAAGATGCGATGTAATATAAGTCGAATAGTTTTTTCATCATCAACTATTAATATCCGGGGTGGTGTAGTCCAAAAATCGGGTTTAATCATCTTATGGATTTATTTCTATATTTTTGATTTTAACTCTATTTCCACCCTATAATATTCCTCCTTTAGAACTTTTATTAGTTGTTCTGTATTTTCTGTCGTACCGATACGACCTACTGCTTCTAATTGTCCACAAATTTCGGCTAAATTATTAGCTCCGATAGTTAAACTCAGAGACTTCAGAGCATGAGCAGCGTTTCTCAATTGATGTCCCTCTTTTGATAAGATTGCTGTCATAATTGTTTCTAATTTTTCAGGAGCTTCTTCTAAATAACTGTTAACTATTTCTGCTAAAATACTTTCATCTCCTGCTGCTGCCTGTTCTTTTAAATATTGAAATACTGATTCGTCAATAGCTGGGGTTATAAATGGTAATTTTTGTTGATGATAATAATTTACTAAGGATAAATTATTACTTTGATTATGGCTTTCTAGTGCCGTATTATTTTGTTGACTTTGATTATTATTACTTTCTGAATTATTTGTTTTATCTGGAATTAAATCTTGCTCAATTTGTGGAGCTTGAGAATTAACATCCCCGGAAATTTGTGATGGTAAATCTTGCTCAATTTGTGGAGATTGAGAATTAACATCCCCGGAAATTTCTAGTGGTAAATCTTGCTCAATTTGTGGAGCTTGAGAATTAACATCCCCGGAAATTTGTGATGGTAACTCTTGCTCAATTTGTGGAGCTTGAGAATTAACATCCCCGGAAATTTCTAGTGGTAACTCTGGCTCAATTTGTGGAGCTTGAGAATTAACATCCCCTGAAATTTCTAGTGGTAACTCTGGCTCAATTTGTGGAGCTTGAGAATTAACATCCCCTGAAATTTCTAGTGGTAACTCTGGCTCAATTTGTCGAGAGTGAGAATTAACATCCCCTGAAATTTCTAGTGGTAACTCTGGCTCAATTTGTCGAGAGTGAGAATTAACATCGCCGGAAATTTGTGATGATAACTCTGGCTCAATTTGTCGAGAGTTTTTATAGTCAATATAATTCCTTAATCCTTTAATCAAAGCTTCTACTCGAACTGGTTTACTTATATAATCATTCATTCCTGCTTCCAAACATTCCTCGCGATCGCCTCGCATTGCATGAGCAGTCATCGCTATGACCCAAGGTCGCTTTGCTTCAGGAAAAATTTGGCAAATTCTTCTCGTCGCCTCCAAACCATCCATTTCTGGCATTCGTACATCCATGAAAACCACATCGTAGTGTTGACGACGTAATGCTTCTAGAGCTTCTAATCCATTATTAGCCACATCAGCGCGATAACCCAATCTCTGTAAAGATAATAGAGCTACTTTCTGATTTACGACTACATCTTCTACTATCAAGATGCGTAATGGTTGAATTTCTAGCTGTTCATTCAATTTCAAATTTGCTGCGGTAGTTTTACCCTTAACTGATTTAACCTGTTTCCCTAACACCGAAACTAACATTTCATATAGATTAGACTGTTTAATTGGCTTACTCACAAAAGCTGCAAATGAAGCTCTACCTGCTATTTCGTATGATGTCAGTTTGCCTACTGAACTGAGCATAATTAAAGGTAATTTTTGATAATCTGGTATAGATTGAATTTTTTCTGCTAGAGTTAAACCATCCATTTCTGGCATTTGTAAATCCAGTATGGCAATGTCAAATTTTTCCCCAGAATGAATTAACTTTAAAGCTCCTTTTCCTGAGTCTACTGCTGTTACTTTCATTCCCCAAGATTGTACTTGTAGAGTAAGAATTTTGCGATTTGTGAAGTTATCATCGACTATAAGTAATTTTTTGTTAGTCAGTTCAGGTTGTACTTGTTTGAGGTGAGATTCTTGAGGGGTTGGGGTTGCCATTGCCATCATTGTAAAATAAAAAGTCGAACCTTTACCTACTTCTGTTCTCACCGACATATTACCACCCATAGCTTCACTTAACCGTTTACTAATAGCCAAACCTAATCCGGTTCCTCCGTAATTTCTAGTCATCGAAGCATCTATTTGACTAAAAGGCTTAAATAATCTTTCTAATCTATCATCAGGAATTCCTATACCTGTATCTTTTACAGCAACTTCGATTTCATATAAATTGTTAACAGGTGTACAAATTGTGTTTCCAGATTTGTTAGTTTGCTGATTCTGAATATTTTCTATTTGAGATAATTCACTATGAGCGGACAACCATTTTTTCCCACTGACTGAGACAATAACTTCCCCACTCGCTGTAAATTTAACTGCATTAGAAAGTAAGTTAGTTAGTATTTGACGTAATCTTGTCACATCTCCTACTATTGCTTCGGGAGTATCTTGCTCGATCAAATAAGCTAATTCTAAACCTTTGGCACCTGCTTGAGAGGCGACTAGATCTAAGGCAAATTCTACACAGTTTCGGAGATTAAAGGGTTGATCTTCTAATTCTAATTTGCCAGATTCAATTTTAGAAAAGTCGAGAATATCATTAATAATTGTGAGTAATGAATCACTACTATGACGAATAGTCTCTACAAAATCTTGTTGTTGAGAGTCTAATTTTGTATCCAATAATAACCCTGTCATCCCAATTATTGCATTCATGGGAGTCCGAATTTCGTGACTCATCATTGCTAGAAATTCGCTTTTAGCTCTATTAGCAGTTTCAGCTTCTTGTTTTGCTTTTTCTAATTCTAAATTTTCGGTTTTTAGTTGGATTTGCCTTTGTTTTTCTTGCTCTAAGTGATCTGCTTGTGCTAGGGCAATTCCTACTTGTGCTGCAACTGACTCTAATAGATCAATTTCTTCATCTTCCCACCGACGATAGCGATCGCATTGATGTAAAACAATTACTCCATTGATTTTCCCCTGGTAGGAGGTACGCACTGCTAATATTGACTTTACTCCTAAGACGCAACAAACTTTGGTATCTCTCATTAGTAATGGATTTAAGTTGCTATTTTCGCTACTCATAGCTTTGTCTTGCTCTAATACTTTCTGCAAATTATCATTTTCTCTCAATTCTAATGATAAACCTTGCATTGACTCATACCCAGACTCAAGATATTCTGCTACTAAGGGAATTTGTGGTGATGGTTTACTAATGTAGTAATAGATGAGACAGCGATTTACTTGAAATGTTTCACCTATTAGTTTGACTGCTGTTTGGAAAATTTTCTGACTATTAAGGGTAGAACGAATTTCTGTGGTTAACTGTTTATGCAGTAACACTTTTTTTATTTGGTTTTCTAAAGCTGTTTTAGACGAATGACGTTCTATTTGATTTCCTACCCATTGTGCCATTAATTTTAATATCTGGCGATCGCTTTCTTTGAAGGGTTCTTTTTTAGGATATGGACTGGCAAAGCTGAGAGTACCATATATTTTACCTTCTACCATGACGCGAAAACCAATATAAGATTCTAGTTTAAAAAATGTCTCAGCATAAGCAGGATGATTTTCCCATTCTGAATGTTTTGCTTCTACAAAACTAATTGGTTCATTTGTTTGAATAGTTTCCTGACAATAGGTTTGTCTTAAATTTGTTCTATCTCCTGTCTTAATTGGAAAAGGAAATTTTAATGGTACTTGAGAGGCAACTACTTCATAACGTTCTTCTGCGATCTTGGCTAGAATACCAATTTCTGTTCTATATCTGATCCTACCCATACCCAAAATTCTTTGTAAACTAGCATCTAGATTTAAGTTAGTTTCTGAAGCTACTCCATATAAACCGCGAATTAATGCCTCTGTTTCTTTTAGTTCTGTTTCTGCCTGTTTTTGTTGTGTAATATCAGTAGCAATACCAAGAAATCCTATTATTTTACCCTCACTATCTTTTTCTGGGGTAATTACTAAACTGACTAATACATTGGAACCATCTTTTTTCTGGTAGTACCATTCTTGGCGCTGACAAATTCCTTGTCTTGCTGATTCTACTAAAATATCAAAATCTTGAATGGAGTTATTTAATTTTTGAGTTATTTCTTTACCACGTTCTATTAGTTGAGATTTTTGATTAAAAAATGTCAGATTTTGTTTGCGAACTATTTCTGCTCTAGAATAACCTAATAGTTTCTCCGCACCAGAATTAAAAGTGGTAATCTCACCATTAATATCTGTAGCAATAATTGCTACTTCTGTAGCAGCATCAAGCACTTGTTGTAGATTTGCATTGATATCTGCAAGTTCTTTCTGGGCTAATTTGTAATTTGTGATGACTTCGGTAAACATAATTATGCCACCAATTTCACCTTGACTATTATGCCACGGGTGCATTTCCCATCTGATCCACTCTAGGGAATGATCTGCTTTAAGAAATTTATCTGCCTCACATTTTTGCACTTCTCCAGCTAAACAAGCTGTATAAAATTGCTGCCAGCGATCGTCTATATCGGGAAAAACTTCATAGTGAGTGCGCCCAATAATATCTGTTTCTGTCAAATTACGATCAGTTAACCAACGTTTAGAAGCCCATAAATAGCGCAGTTCTTTATCAAAAATAGCTAATGGTACAGGTGTATATTTGACTAGCAGTTCTTTAAATGTTTCTTTTTCTGTCGTATTTTCTTCTATTTGCTGGTTTGTGGTTATCTCACAAATAGTAATTAATCCACCGATCAATTCATTTGTTTCATCACTGATAGGAGAATAATTATACTCTAATAATATTTCTTTTTCTGTATTGATAATAGTTCGGTTTATACTAGAATTAAAAGCATTTTTGCTATTAATTATTTGTGATTGAGAACAGTTATTGTCTTGAAAAGTGAAATTCAATATTTCCAATATTGATTTGCCAATCACATCTTCTCTGGCAATTCCTGATATTTGTTCAATCCTCAGATTCCACTCTGTACAACTATAGTTAATATCAAATCCAACTATACCATCTTTACTATTTTTGATTAATTCTTGAGCAAATAAATTCTCTTTTTCCTGTGATTTTTGTGGCTGTTCTAATTCAGGAATATTACGAATATATACTATTATTTGCTCTACCTCTGATGTTACTAAAAAATCTTTTACCTTAATTTCATAAAGATGCCAGGAACCATCATTATGATATAACCTAGCTTCCATTTTTACTATTAAATTAGGGTTAGAAATAGTTTCCGTTAATTGATCTACAACAAATAAAAAATCATCTTGATGAACCAAGTTCAGAAAATTTTTACCAATTAACTTTTGTGGTTTATAACCCAATACATTTTCTATAGCAGAATTAGTATATAAGAGATTGCCACCCACATCTATAATTGTTACTACATCGCAATTACTTTCAATGATTAAGCGAAAATAATCTTGATTATCTATAAACTTTGTCGGCTCCGATATATTAGAAATTAATGTTCCTAAGTTGCTGAAACTAAATATTATATCTATGATTTTTTGATCGTATTCCTGTATTTCTCGGAGATAAAAAATAACAACCGCAACAACAATATTATTGGCTATAATTGGAAATCCTAAAGCTGTTTTCAGACCTACTTCAGTCGCCTTTCTCCCTCGAAGATAAACTGTTTCTGTTAAACTACCAATGTCTTTTTGCCACTCTGGCTGTTGAGAAATCCAAATTCGACCAGCCATATCAATATTTGGTGGTAAGATTATTTCCTGACTATAGTTATGAAATTTTGTTAGTAATTTTTTTCTCTCAGTTGTGCCATACCAAATCTTACTACATTCTATATTACTATTATTATTACTTGGAATCCATACTTCTGCATAATCGGCATTAATACTAAGACAAGCTTGATGGATTAATGTTTCTAGGGCTTTATCAAATTTTTGGGATTGAAGTTGTGTGTAAGTCATTTCAGTTAACAGTTATCAGTTATCAGTTATCAGTTAGCCTCTTTACAGAGGAACTGCGTTATCAGTACCTATGACCTAGGAAAGCTAGAGGCTTGAAATGCTGAATTTTCTTATCTGAAAGGGGAGATCTGAGACCTCATTTTTTTTTCATAATAGACAAGTTTCTGATTCACAGAAATTCTTTTCTTGGTTTGAGTAGCAATATACTTGATATTAATTTCTTTTTGTTTAAAGATCAGCTTATCCATCAGCTTACCAACTAATACCATATTCGTTCAGCAATTAACAATGTTCATGTCTGCGACAGCAGAAACAATTAATAATTAATAATTAATAATTACCCCTTCTTAAAAGAAGGGGATTGACTAAAAGAAATTTTTTTGATTTATCCCTTATCCAAGGGGAGGCTTCAAGGCGTGAATTGTTGAATGAATAATTAATTGACTATCAACTCTTAATAATTAATTATTAACTATTAATTATTAATTATTCGGTGATAATAGGGTTCTTGTCCTATTCTCAAATCCCATCAATAGCAAATAATTCTGTAGCGGTTTTCATATCGGGAGACCACAGTTGCGCAGAAACCGGGTTGATCAACTAAATTTTGTCATATAGAACCCCTGAGTGGCTCTATAAAATTAGCTGGAGAGATGGGGAGATGATGAAGCAAGGGGCTATTTTTATACTTTTTTCCCTATTCTATTTGACCGAAATTATGACTCCCAACTCCTGGCTC
>JBFRWR010000560.1:0-6928 GCA_051439685.1 Trichodesmium sp. | reverse complement strand
TTAAATTGTGCCAACGTTGAATAAAATCCTCAACTTGTTCCGCTTCTAAATCTTGCAACATAAAATGATAAAACTCAGCATCCCGGAGTTTTTGTGGTTTATAACCAATCACCCGCGAAGTAACAATAACCCGCACATTTTTATAATTATTAGTAAACCCATGAATATCATTTATTATATCCTCTCGCTTGCCAGGGTCAAAAACTTCATCTAACCCATCAAACATCACAATTGCATTACCCTTTTGTAATTTTTCATGGAGTTCTTGTTGAGGAAACTGACAAACAACTCCACTACCTTTTTCCAGAAAATCTAGAAAATTTTTGCACTTATTCCCATCATAGTTCCGCACATAAGTCCGCAGTTCAATTAACAGAGGAATTGGCTTTAAAGATAAATCTTTTCGAGGTAATTCTGCCCATTGTAGAGCTATATATTGTAATAAAGTAGACTTACCAGAACCGGGGTCGCCCAGAATAACTAAATATTTATATTTGCTATCTTCTACTAATTCTAAAACCGAGCGAGTTTGCTGTTCAAAATATCTCCGACGGAGACCTGCCAATTGTTCAGGAGAAAAATCTGAATCAAGCTGACCGCTATCTTTTAATTGCTTCAAATATTCCTTAGGAATCTCATGTACTTGAGGCATAAATTCTTGAGATTCTCGGACATTTTGAGGGATAAACATTCGCCATAATTTCAATTCATTATAACCATAACCACTGGTATCTAAACTTTCTAATTTCAGATTTCCATATTGTTCTCGGATTCCCTCTTGATGTTTTGGGAGATTAAAATCTGGTTTAATTTCCGAGTTTTGATTTGCTAGTTTATCCAGATTTTCAGCATTTAATATTTCCCGTAATTCATCAGAATCTCGGATAATATTTTTAACATTTCTCTGATATTGCTTGGCAAGAAATTCCCAATCAAAATCATCTGGTAAAGGTGGATTAATTTCGTTCCAGGTAGTAGCCAATTTATTAGTATCTAAAAGTTTTTGATTATTATCAAAAGCACTAATCAAAACTTCTAAGACTGACCGATTTTTAATAAACTGTTTGAAAAATTTAGAATATTCCTTTAATTCACTTTCACTCAAGTCAGCATTTTCTAATTCTTTCTTTCCCAAATCTAAAAAATCTTTAATAGCTTCTGCCGTAGCTTTTTGTAAAGGTTTTCTGTTTGCTAGCCTACCAACAATATTAGAAATACCTTCTTTTCCCAAATCTTTAACATAATCTTCAGCAGTACCCTTAGCTAATTCTCCAATAACTTCCTGAGCAATAAATTTAACCGCTTCACTACCCCCCCAAGCAATTAACAATTCAATCATAATTATTCAATCTCTTATATGTTAGTTATTTTTAATTATATAGCACCACACATTTAGGAAACCGACATTTTTGGGTAAGGGTTTGGAAACCAAACCCCTACGTTTGGGCAACAAAACAAACTTTTTATCAATGTTTATAGAAGAATTTCCTGAATTATCGTTACCAGATTTGCAGGTTGACGAGCATCTGGATGAAAATAAAAATCTAAGCATTAAGCTATTAGCCATCAGCTATCAGCAATAATACCAATTATCAGATAATACTATACTTGGGCAACACTTCAGTTATCAAGTAATTAACACAGGTAAAATAATTTATTAGCTAATTATTAGACAGTTAATGTTAATTATTCTGATGTTTATAGAACCCCTAACAGTATCTTTGCAAAAGTGAGGATTAGGAGACAGCTATACTGGAGACAGGAGACAGGAGGCGCGGAGTTAGGAGTTAGGAATCAGGAGTTAGGAATCAGGAGTCAGAATTTCGGTGAAATAGAATAGGGAAAAAAGTATAACGCATAGCCCCAATCTCCCCATATCCCCATATCCCCATATCCCCGTCCCCCGATCTCTCCAGCTAATTTTATAGATCCGCTTAGGGGTTCTATATACAATCCGGTTATATAGTATATGTTCATAATTGCTGTCTACACTTCAATCTCCGCGTCTCCGTGTCTCCGTGTCTCCGCGTCTCCCTACCATACAATAATTATTCAACCGGATTTGATATGATTCCGCGCCTCCGCGCCTCCTGTCTCCTGTCTCCAGTATAGCTGTCTCCTAATCCTCACTTTTGCAAAGATACTGTTAGGGGTTCTATATAGGTATAAATAAAATATTTGGTTTGGAGAGGATATATTTTAATTTCTCCCCTACTCCCGTAGGGACGTTGCATGCAACGTCCCTACCCCTACTACCTTAATTATAAGTGTTCAACCGGACATGATATAAGTCCTGAAAAAACAAGGGACGCTGCATCCAACGTCCCTTTTTAGCTGACTGCTAACTGCTAATAGCTGACAGCTAATTACGAAGTTCTAAACCGCGCCAACTCTTCCCCAGTCTTAGCATCGTGAGCGTGAACTGTACACACCAAACAAGAATCAAAAGACCGAGCAACATGACCTACTTCCACCGGATCATTCACATCAGCAATAGGAATACCTATTAACGCTTCCTCAATAGGTCCGCGCACACCTTCGCCGTCACGGGGTCCGACATTCCAAGTAGTCGGCGCAATAACCTGATAATTCTTAATCTTGCCGCCTTCTATTTCCACCCAATGACAGAGGGAACCACGACTAGCATTAGTGGCACCCCAACCGCGACCGTCTTTTTCTTGAGGCTTAATATACCAAGGATCGCGCAAGTTAAACTCCCGCAAACAACGTTCTGTTTCACGATACAATTTAGTTAGTTCGTGCATTCTGGCAAACACGCGCAAATGTGCATTCGGTCCGCCCATTTTCTTGAACATATCCAAAACTAAACCGTCTTTGTGCTGCCAACTTTCCCCATGGTCGCCACCTGCTATCAATTCCCGCGCTAAAGCACCAACTTCCATCCGACCTAAGTCTTGGTGAGATACAGCAGTTGACCAAGAATAAGCACCATCAAAGTCAATATCGTTGTTAGCAATAGGTACGGTAGTGCGGTCAAAAGGATGTACATCTCCATCACCCTCGTTATACCAAGCGTGGGAAGTATTCTCCCGTGTAAAAGTATGCTCCATCAATTGATGAATATCTGTAGCGCTATCGTAGACACCACTTTTCATAATCATTGCAGCGTTCCGACCTTCAATAGTCGGACGTTGATATTTGTCTTCGTGAGGCAAATATCCCCAACTCATATATTTACCAACACCTGCTCCAATTTTATCTAAACCAATATTCAGACCCATGCGCCAATAGAAACCGAGATCAGAACTAGCATGATTAGGATTTTCATCTAACCATTCCATGAAATCTTCATAAGTTTGAATTTGTTCAAACCTGTCAATGGAACAACCTAACCATATTGGCTCCAACCAGTTAGTGCGGAAATATTCTAACATTCCCCAGGCGCGGGTAACGTCGGTGAGAGTGGGAGCGCACATTACACCACCGGGAACCATGAAACTAGAATGAGGCCATTGACCGCCGAATAGAGCGTATATTTCTACTGGTTTTGCTGCAACAGTAATACCGGGTTCGTAGGATGTACCTGTGAATGCTGAGAAACGTTTGCAAGCTTCTTCGTAGAAAGGACTATTTTGGTATTTTTTGTTTGTTAAGTCGATCGCGTATAAACCGTAAAAGAAGCGCGGATGACTTTGGAGAGTTTCCACAAGTTGACCGAGGTTACGAGCAAGGATAGCGTTACGAGGTACTTCTGTTTGCCAAGCTGTATCTAACGCCCAAGATGCACAAGTGAGGTGAGAAGCACCGCAAATTCCACAAATTCTGGGAGTGACAATGAGACCAGCTTTGGGGTCTTTACCTTTCAGAATGACTTCAAAACCCCGAAACATTTGTGCTTGAGTCCAAGCGTTAGTTACATATCCGTCTTGAATGTCAACTCTTACATCTAGGTCACCTTCAACGCGCCCCACGGGAGAAATGTCTAATGTTTGTACTTTAGTTTGAACCATTATTTCAGTTATCAGTTATTAGTTATTAGTAGTTTCTGTAGTAGACCGTTTCATCTAAAATAGTGCATTAGGGAATCAGACTTTGTAGGGGCGGGTTTCACAATTAAGTTAAGGAGTTTTCACATTGAGTCAGATAAACCCGCCCCCTAATGATATAACCCACCATCTGGCGGGGCGGGTTTATGTAAATCTGAGAGTAAGCATGAAAATCTCTGCTGAAACCCGCCCCTACTATTGCACTATTGAAGGTGAAACAATCCACTACAAATGTTAAAACGCTGTTACCTGTTCCCTTAAACAGTAAAGAAATCTTCCTCTGCCCATTCTGGAGTTGAATCTTTGGCAACCATAGTCAGCAAAGCATAATCTTTACGGTTAACTCCCGTGGGTAAATCTTTGGGAACTCCCATGACAGTTTGTGTCTTAAATACTGTTCCCGGCATGAGATCGTAGAATGGAAATTCTGGTTCGGTACAACCTAAACATGGCATTCCGGCGCGAGTCTTGGAAGAAACTCGGTTCCACAAAAAGCGGTTACAGGAAGAGCGAGTCATCGGTCCGCGACAACCCACGTCATAGAATCGACATCCTTGACGCTGCCCAAAATCTGAAGTGGAAGCTTTGGAAGCAAAGTGAACGTTGCGAGTACAACCTGTTTGAGTAAAGCTTTTGAAAAAAGTTTCGGGACGGTGAAATTCGTCTAAGGTAATGTCATCAAGTCTACCCGTGGCAACCGCTACCAATATTTGGGAAATCCAATCTGGGTGTGCGGGGCAACCAGGAATATTAATTACTGGATATCCAGCTTTACTCTTGAAGTCTTCTCCTAAAAATCCGCCTTTTTTCCGTTTCAGAAATTGCAAACCTTCAGACTCACTGGGGTTTGGAGCCATTGCCGGAATACCACCATAAGTAGCGCAGTCTCCCACCGCGACGACGAAACCTGCCACTTCCGATAATTCTTGTACCCAATCTTTCATCGGGCGATCGGCAAAACGGTTCCATTCTCCCGTACCATTGGGCGCGTTAATTATGGTTCCTTCGTATACTAATATATCTAAATGTATTTTTCCCGAAATACAATCTTTTAATAATTGTTGGACGTTTGTTCCAAGTTCAAATCCTAAAGAAGGATGCCAGAGTACATTAATGCCGAAGTCTGTGATTAAGTCACAAATATTTGGTTCTTCAGCATTGAGAAATGATATGGTATTGCCAGAACAAGCTCCACCTTGAAGCCACAGTAGATTTATCATTCTCCCGAATTCTCCTCTCTGTTTTATGCAGTTGAGATGGGATTCACGATAGAATTTGTCGCACCCTACTTCAACCTTTATGAAATTATAAAGGATAGATAATGATGACTTGGTTTTTATTTACGAATTTTTTATTATTAATTAATTGTTAGTTTTTTGATATTTTTTTGTTGTATTTGATACTTTATTTTCAAAATTTTATTGGTAGGAAAATATTGAAAAAATATAAAATTGGCAACTTAATTAAATTTCTAGTTAAATTAAATCAATATTGTTCTGAGCAAAATCAAGCATCTCTTCAGCTTCATTAATAATCTCTTGAGCCTGTTCTATTGTAATATTAGGATTAAGATTATAATCTGCTTCTGTGCGTTTTTCTTGAGCATTAATTAAATAGCGGTGATATTCTACAGGTAAACGTTTTGTCCTAGCAAATTCTCGGCCAAAAGCAGAGATAACAGCAGAATGACTAGAAAATGTTAATCCTTCCCCTAATAAAAAAGCCTCCGCAATATAAAACATACTATAGTAAGCCCTCGCTGTAGCAAAAGCAGCTAAGTTATTATCAACTAAAAGTTGAGCAGCTTGTAAGCTATCCCTCGCTTTTTGTAATAATTGTTGTTGTTCAATGTTCATAGCAAAATACCTTCTTGATGAATATTTAATAATAAGGGACTTTTCTCTTGTTTAAATTGAAATTCACTTACATAAACACAACTTACTAACACCCCATATTCGATACATATATCGGAAATAAACTCAATGATTTTTTGATGGTTATTATCCAGAGTATTTGTTTCTTTTAAAACTACTAAAACATCAATATCTGAGTCTGGTTTTGCGTCTCCCCTTGCTTGAGAACCAAATAAAACTAAATTAATTAAATTATCTTGATAAATTTGTTGAAACTCATGTTTCACCCTAGTCAGAATTTCTGCTAAGTTTTGATGTTGTCCTAAATTTTCAACTGTAGATAAAGGAATATTTATCATTTCAGATTATAACTCCGTCATTTCAATATTCGACCTACCAATTATACTACTGAAAGCTAAATTTCCTGAATCTTGGCTAACAGTTAGGAATACTTTTGTGTTATCTTGTTATACTATCATATAATGCTTAAATATACCCATAGCCCATATATCTATGATAGTTAAATGAGTCCATCTCTAGAAGAATCTATTGTATTTTGTGGCGTTGATGATTTACCTTTTCTCAATGATGAAGAGGAGATACAAGAGAGTGAAGACAAAAGTGAGGATGAGGCAGATTTGCCCGATTTAGAACTGCTTCCTTTTTCATCTGAAGACGAAAGTGAGGATGAGGTAGATTTGCCCGATTTAGAACTGCTTCCTTTATCATCTGAAGACGAAAGTGAGTATATAGAACTGTTTCCTTTATCATCTGAAGACGAAAGTGAGGATGAGGTAGAGGAGAGATGGTATCCGGAACCTTCTGACCGCTGGGCTGCTCAACACCGCCGTGTATTTCTTTGGCGCAGAGACTTGTAAACTTTAATATATGAGCGTTGTAGCCTCCTTATCAGTTATCAGTTTTTTATAACCCATTTATTGGCGATCGCTCAGATACCAGTTATCAGCATAACAGCAGTCTTCAGATCAATAATTAGCCATAATCAATCAGCTATCTTTAGTATTTATAACATAGTGCCATGAACCAAATCACTATACAACTATCAAC
>JBFRWR010000559.1:0-11715 GCA_051439685.1 Trichodesmium sp. | reverse complement strand
AACATTTATTATTTTAACACCAAAAAAAAAAATATATTTTTTCCCTTTTTTAGGTTAGTATTTAAAAATTAATAATAAATACTACAGGACTTCCCCCCACCCACCATTTTTGGTCGGCGCGCCCCCCCAACCCCCACTACAGATGGTGTATAATTTCATTTTTTGCGTAAGTCCTGTAATTATTCGGTGACAAAACTCTAAAAAAATTTGAACCGACCCCCAAAAAAACTAAATTTCACAACTATACTCACTCCGTTGCTGAATCAATTTCGCTACTAAACCAGTCCAACCAGTTTGATGACTCGCACCTAAACCGGCACCATTATCGCCATGAAAATATTCATAAAACAGAATTAAATCTTGCCAATTAGAATCATTTTGGAATATTTCCGTATTTCCATAAACCGGACGTTTTCCATTTTCATCTTTCAGGAAAATTTTAATTAGTCTCGCTTCAATTTCTAATGATACTTCCCACAAATTCATCATTTTACCTGAACCAGTCGGACATTCTACTCGGAAATCATCACCTAAATAGTTATGAAATCTTTGTAGAGATTCTATCATTAAATGATTAATAGGAAACCATATCGGACCTCGCCAATTAGAGTTTCCGCCAAACATTCCACTGGTAGATTCGGCAGGTTCATAATCAACTCTATATTCCTCATCATTAGCATGAAAAATATAAGGATTTTCGCGGTGGAAACGAGATAAAGAACGAATGCCATAATCGCTGAAAAATTCATTTTCATCTAACATTTTTCCGAGGATAATTTTCAAGCGTTCCGGACTAACAATTGCCAGTAAACGTTCTGATTCAATTCCGCAAGCTTCCATACAAGCAATATTCGCACTAAGGTCGATTCGATTTGCCATAAACCAGTTGACTCGTTTCTGGAATTTCGGTAATTTTTGCAAAGTTTCAGAGTCAATAATTGCTACGGCAAATAATGGAATTAATCCTACTATAGAACGAACTTTTAGGTGTACATCTTCTTTGTCTGGTTGATGTAAAACATCATAATAAAAATTATCTGTTTCATCCCAAAGTTGAGTGCCATCCGAACCTAAATGATTCATGGCATCTACAATGTAGAGAAAATGCTCAAAAAACTTACAGGCAATATCTTCATAAACATCATTTTCGAGGGCAAGTTCCATGGAAATTCTTAACATATCCAAACAGAACATTGCCATCCAACTTGTACCGTCTGATTGTTCAATATGACCTCCAGTTGGTAGTTCGGAACTTCGGTCAAATACTCCAATATTATCTAATCCTAAAAAGCCTCCTTCAAAAACATTATTTCCCTCAACATCTTTCTGATTTACCCACCAGGTAAAATTGAGTAAAAGCTTTTGAAATACTCTTTCAAGAAACTTTCTATCCTGACGACCATAAACTTCTTTTTCTATCTGATATACTCGCCAAGTTCCCCAAGCATGAACGGGGGGATTTACATCACTAAAATTCCATTCATAAGCTGGTAATTGACCGTTGGGGTGCATATACCATTCCCTAGTAATTAGGTCTAATTGATGTTTAGCAAAATCAGGGTCAATTATTGCTAAGGGTATGGTATGAAAGGCTAAATCCCAGACAGCATACCAAGGATATTCCCATTTATCAGGCATGGAAATTATATCTTCATTAAATAGATGAATCCAGCCATAATTTCTAATATTTTTCCGATTTTCTGATAGTTTTGGTTGAGTAGAATCGCCTTTTAACCAATCTTCTACAATATAATGATAATATTGTTTTGTCCACAATAATCCGGCAAAAGCTTGACGCTGAATATTTCGCCATTCATCTTTCATTTTACAGGGAGAAAGACGCTGATAAAATTCATCTGCTTCTTTGATTCTGGTTTGAAAAATATTGTCAAATTCTGTGTCGAATGGTTGTCTAATTTCTGGAGAATTAGCTAGTCTTAATTTGATAGTTTTAGTTTCACCTGCTCCTAATTCAAGAATGTAATGTGGTGCAAATTTTGTGCCGTGCATATTAGGATTAATGGCATCTTTTTGACCGTTTACTAAATAATTATTGATGCCGTCTTTGACATAAGGAGATGTATTTTTTTCTCCAGATAAGCGTTCTCTATTTGTTTCGTTTTCGGTAAAAAATAATTCCATAGTTTCAGGAAAATAAAGCCACCTTTTACCTAAAGTTGGATGGTCTGCTTCGATAAGACCAGGATTAATTTTTTTGAGGATAGGTTTGTTTGAATTATCATTCCAAGACCAAGTATTTCTAAACCAAAGAGTCGGCAATAAGTGTAAATTCTTAGTTTCTGAAGCTAAATTATTTACTGTAATTTTAATCAGAATATCTTCTGCTGTAGCTTTGGCATATTCAACAAAAACATCAAAATAACGATTTTCGGAAAATACTTCAGTTTCGAGTAATTCGTATTCTAAAGAATTACGATCGCGCTGTTGATTTTCTGTTAATAATTCAGCATAAGGAAAAGCACTTTGCGGATATTTATACAGAGCTTTCATGTAACTATGACTGGGGGTATTATCTAAATAGAAATAATATTCTTTGACATCTTCCCCATGATTTCCTTGACTCCCGGTTACACCAAAAAGTCGTTCCTTTAGCATAGAGTCTTCCCCATTCCAGAGAGCGATCGCGAAACACAGTCGTTGATGATTATCCGAAATACCACAAATACCATCTTCTCCCCATCTATAAGCACGATAATGAGATTGTTCGTGGGAAAAGTAATCCCAAGCGGCACCATCTTCGCTATAGTCTTCCCGTACCGTTCCCCATTGTCTCTCGCTCAAATAAGGTCCCCAACGTCTCCAGTATGCTTCTTTTTTGAAGTCTGCTTCTAATCTTTGTTCTTCTTGAGTAAATATATGGTAGTTATTCTGACTATTCATAATCATTTATGCTTCGGAACAGTTGAAAATTTCAATTTACTATAACTATTCCTAAGTATCTGTAACATAATGATCCTTTCTCTAGTTATGTTATCTAGAAAACATTTACTAATCTAGTTATTCTATTTTCATTATCATATTTTAGTGGAGGTTTTATATAATATATTTTTACTTATAAATAAGACAAATTAATTGGAAAAATATGACAAATATTATCAAATTTTAAGTGATTATTTGAAATAATAATATTACATTACCTTGTTGGTTAGACTTAGGAGGAATAGTTGATTTTCAGATATAAGCTTTAAATCCTGCTCTTTCTAAAAAACAACAGCTTTTAGTGACAATAGGGAAAAATCCTAACTATAGCAATTTATGAATACACAACCTTTTTAAAACTTCTATTCTCGCAGCTAGAGAAAAAATTGGGATTGCCAGTCCATATTTTTTACCTAATCTTAGTTCTATAGCGTTTCTCAAGCTAATTGAGGTACAGTTGTTTTTCTGATTTGCTATTCCCCATTCCCCATCTTCCCTACTCCCTACTCCCAAAATAAAGGAATTTTGTACCTCACGCTTTTTGGGAATTGCTATATCAAAGTTTTACTTGATGCTAAACGCAGAGGAGTAGAAATTAAGATACTTACTGAATAATTAATAATTAATATAAATCTCCATAAAAGATGGAGTAGGGAGTAGGGAAAAAAAATTGACAGTTTTTGCTAGATAATTGATTTGATTTTTTATTTTTGGAGATGTCTATTAGACTTTTGTTATACAAAATCTAGTTAGGGCTTGCTGATTAAATATGAAAGCACTGATAGATATTGGTTTGAGCCTTTTTGGGTCTAAAAAAGTGCCCCTGTTTCGGTCTATAGAACTGCAAAAAGCTAGTATTTGAGGATGATTATGGCAGAAAAATCTTGGGACAATTTTTACGACTACCTCCTCTATAATTTCCATTTCTCCTGTCTCCTGTTTCTGTTTCCTACCCCTACCACTCATACTTTATGAGCGGAAACCCCTAGTCATAGGATTTTGCGCGACTAACCAGTACACTAAAAATTGTAAGTAATTGCTGAAGGTTTATTGTTCCAATTATTAGACATCTGCTGCACATAAATAAACCTCTTAATTAGAGCAGCTAAATCAAGGAAAATTAACCATAAAAAAATCCTTTTTCATGGATTTTCCTGAAAAATATCTTATATCATGTCCGGGTAATTAGTGATAAAAAAACTTTCTCCTTCTTTTCTTCTTTCTTCCCTCCTGTTTGCGGAGCATGACCTAGGAAATTCTGACTCCTGAGGACTGACTCCTGAGTAGTTTATTTATAACTCACATTCCGCACGTCAAATTGTAACATTAAAAGTAGTATAAAAAAAAGGTGGTTAGCTAAGTATTTATAGTGTATAGATCATCTGATTGACCGTTCTCATTCGTCAAATTTTTCGGGAAAATATTAAGCAGAAATACTTGATTAATTTACTCCTATTAACCATCAAGATTTTCTCCTGTCTCCTGTCTCCAGTATAGCTGTCTCCTTTTTTATACTACGTTTTGAAGTGCGGAATGTAGGTTATAACTGTTCAACCGGAGATGATATACCTGTTCCCAGTTAAGTTTTACCTGTTCCCTAATCCTGCAAAAAATCTATATATTCCAGATATCTATTTTACTTAACTGTTATGCAAATAGCTGTATGTAATTTATGAAGATATTTACCAATGGATAATTGATAATTGCCGAAACGGTTCCGCAAAACTTTCCTACTGAAAAAAGAGAGTTGTGCGCTAGCAAAACAAACATAATTATCAATCATCCATTATCCATTGTTCATTATCAATTATTAATTAATGAACAACTTTGCAATACTATTTTTTGCACTTCCATCAAAGAAAGATTTTGTTGTCTAGCTAATGTGGCACAATCTTCATATTCAGGTTGCACATTGACAATTTGCTCCCCTTTCTTTGCCACCTTTAACCTAACTATTCCATACTCTGTTTGCACCTGATGAATTTCTCGCTGCAAAATAGCTCTTTGCTGAATAGACTGACGAATACCTAAAGTCGTAGTCTCCCGAAATATCACCTCTTGACAAACAAATAACTTTTCCTGCGGACAAATAACAGTTAATAACACCCCCAACCGAGATTTTTTCATCGTTACAGGTTGGGTAAAAACATCCAAAGCTCCCACAGCAAACAAAGCATCAAAAGTATAAGCGATCGCTTGAGGTGTACAGTCATCTATCTGAGTTTCCAAAACTGAAACAGTTTCTAGATGCGAATTTTGGGCAGTGGGAAAATTAGACTTTTTAACCTGAGAATTTTCACTTCCACCCTTACCCTGTCCAATCCACAAACGTAGAATATTCGGCATTACCAAATTTTGGGAACCCGCACCAAAACCTATACATTCCAAAGACATTGACGGTGGAGGGCCAAATCCACTAGCAAGAGTACAAGCGATCGCGCTACCTGT
Organism: Trichodesmium sp.; assembly: GCA_051439685.1. Classification (GTDB taxonomy): domain Bacteria; phylum Cyanobacteriota; class Cyanobacteriia; order Cyanobacteriales; family Microcoleaceae; genus Trichodesmium. Next base: position 6,327 of record JBFRWR010000559.1, on the reverse strand, counting down.
AGGAGTACATAATTCTTTTTCAATCTCATTACTATAAATTGGCACATTATGCAACTCCCAAAGTTTGAGGACAGCAGGGACAGGAACAGGTAAACGGCCATGAGCTGCCTTGACAGTACCTCCACCAGTGGGTAATGCCGAACAATAAATTTGGTCAATATTCAACCAATCAAATCCTAAACAAGTCCCCACAATATCAACAATGGCATCATTGGCCCCTACTTCGTGAAAATGTACTTGCTCAGGAGGAACACCATGTACAGCGCCCTCTGCTTCGGCCAACTTGCGAAATACAGCCAAACTCCAAGCTTCTGCTCGTTGGGGCAATCCAGCTTTTTTGATTAATGCTTCAATGTCTGGCAAATGACGGTGGTGGGTATGATGATGTTTTTGCTTGTGAATATGATGATGGTCAAAAGTCAGGGGTTCCCCATCTTCAGGGTTGGCCTGGGTCAAGTTAACATGAAATTTTGTAGCTAGTTGACCATTGCGATAGACTTTTTCTGTACTGAGTTGATATTCCTGGGAAATGCCCAGAAGATTCAGTTTTTCGATTAAATATTCTAGAGGAACACCAACATGGACTAGAGCGCCCAGACACATATCGCCAGCAATTCCAGTTGGACATTGAAGGTAAGCTATTTTGTTCATGGATCAAATCTATATTTCTGAATAGTAGATGTTTAAAAATACGTTTTTTGGAGCAAGACGTGATTTTGCGGTCATTCTCCCCACACTTCCCCATCTCCCCCCACACCCAAGCAGGGCTGTTTCATTCTCGATGCTTTTTCTATTTAGAGTTTGCTGATTAAATATCACGCGCATTTACAGATAAAGGTTTGAGGCTTTTTAAGTGGTGAAAAAGTACCAGATTTTAGCTTCATAAGACTAAAAAAGTGAGTATCTTGGTCAGGTAGGGGCATCCAAGTTAAGAGATAATTTTTCCGAGTAAGTCTTCTACAACTCCTGATTCTTCTTGACTCTTGTACGGGTAATTTCCGTGCCTCCTGGGTCGGAGCTACGCTAATTTCACCGCGAAGCTTTCCATGTTTTGCATTCTGCAAAGCGAAACGCTAAACGGCTGTCCCGACATGTTTGCGGAGCATTCCGGAACGGAAATGCGACAGCATACGGTTTGCCCAGCATGACCCAGGAAACGAAATTACCTCTACTCCCTACTCCCTACTCCCTGCCTTAGCAAAAAGACTTTTTCAGCAAGCCCTATTTAAAAATATGATTATTACTGAATATATAAGGAAACTTATGCTTAAGTTAATAAACCAATAATTTGACATTTTATCTAAAATCTAAAATAAAAAATATGGCAATATTTTATGAACTTCATCCTGATACCCCCCAACAAAGGCGTGTAGAACAAATTATCAATGCTCTTAAAGATGGGGCAGTGATGCTTTACCCAACGGATACGGTTTATGCCATAGGGTGTGACCTCTCTGTTAAATCTGCTGTAGAGCGGGTGAGGCAAATTAAGCAACTATCCAATGAAAAGCCTTTGACATTTCTCTGTTCCTCTCTATCTAATATTGCTACTTACGCGATTGTTAGTGACTCAAGCTACCGGATTATTAAACGTTTAATTCCTGGCCCATACACATTTGTCCTACCTGCGACAAAATTAGTACCACGATTGGTAATGAGTCCGAAACGTAAAACAACTGGTATTCGAGTTCCCGATAATCAAGTTTGCTTGGCCTTATTAGAAACTTTGGGTAATCCAATTATTTCCACATCTGCTAATGTCACCAGCGATGCTGAAGGAATGGCCCCAGTGGACTTTACAGCAGTAACTGGCAAAGCAGAATTATTTGATTGTCTGGAAAATTTAGTAGATATTATTGTCGATGATGGTTCTGACCCAGGATATCAAGTATCCACTATCCTTGATTTAACTAGCCAAGAGCCAAATTTGATTAGGGAAGGTCTTGGGGTGGAAACGGTAGCATCTTTGATTAGTTAATATTTGCTGAGGATTAAGAAATGTACTAATTCACTTGAGGGATGTTATTTCAGTTATCAGTTATCAGTTATCAGTTAGCCTCCTGGGTCGGAACTCCGAAATTCAGTACCTCTGAATGTTTGCGCAGTATTCTGTAGGAAACCCAGAGGCTTGAAATACTGAAGATTCTTTCTTTCATCCCCTTAAAAGGGAAGGCTTGAGACCTGATTTTTTGGTCACAAATAGTTTCGCTCTTTTAAGTATTAAATAATTGCCCGAAACTATTGTCTGATATTTCATGTCGCCCAGCGCAAAGTTTTTAGTCACTCGAATCTAACTTCTGACTTCTGATTTTTGACTTCTGACTCCAGTGAAACGGTAATGCTATAAGTATTCCGAAACTATTGTCTGATGTTTCATGTCGCCCAGGGAAAAGTTTTTAGTCGGTCGCGAAGGGGAACAACGGAGTTCTATCAAATCTAACTTCTGACTTCTGATTTTTGACTTCTGACTTCAGTGAAACGGTATGGATATGTGCCACTTGTGTATCTGTTACACGGGTGGCACTGCCAATTTCAGAATTGTCATACTTCTTGGGAATTGGATATTTGGCAGAGAAAAATGCTGATTATTTAGTTTATATCAGTATTTCACCCGCTTTAGTTTGAAATCCGGAAGATATATCTCAAGTAGTTAATTTTCCAATTGACTATCACACTAAAACCACATTAGAAAAGTGTAACCCTCCTGCGCATATAGTTTGGTGAGCTTTCCTATAGTTAGAAGTGTAGAGACAAGAAACGAATCAAACGGATTTCAAACAAAACTTAATTACTCTACATCATTATTCTGTACACTTCAGTGCTATTCAAAGGTAAGATAAAATGACTGTTAAAACTTCTCACTCCTCCAACTCCCTCATCAACAACTCCTCTACTGCTGCACAAGTTAATAGCCAAGTTGAAAATCAAACTCCTGTTAATACTGACGCAGCAATGAACACCGAAGCTTTGGCTGCTGTAGTTTTAAAAGAATTGGAAACTGCTACAAAAACCAAACCCGCAAAAGCAGGAACTGTAGTAATGCGTATCGCTAAAGAAGTAGAACGAATTTGTGAAAAAAGTAATCGTATTCAAAATTCTGGTGAAGTTAATTCTTGGCGACTAAGTTTGGCTCGTCACCGCTTACAAAAGTGCCTCCAATATTACAAACTTGGTTCTAAGCAAGGCCGGGTTGAGTTACACTCTTTACTAGCTTCGATGATTTATCGCCATATTGCTTCTTTTCATGCTCAATTAAATTTCCAGGGTCGCTATAACTTGATTGAAGATTTTTTACAAGGTTTCTATATTGAGTGTCTTCGAGCTTTTCGTCGGGAACATGGTTTAGACGTAGATTATACTCCTAAAGTTAAATTAGAATTAGCAGAATATATGGCTTTCACAGAACAGTATGCTAAACGTCAAATCGGTTTACCTGGTCGGAATCGTCAAAGGTTAATCGTTCTCAGGGCACAGAGTTTTGCTAAAGGTCAACCTCCTGAAACTTCTCTCGATATTGAAATGGCAGTTGAGTCTCCCAAGAGTGAAGATGCAGAAGCTTTTAGTCGTTCTTCTGCTGTACAACAGGTAAGAGAACAAATGGTTGCTGAAGCTGTTGATCCGACTGAGGCTGTGTTACGCGATCGCGTGGTTAGTGAGTTAATTAATTACTTGGAAAATGCTGGTCAAGACCAATGTGTTGATTATCTTCGTTTAAAATTGGAAGATTATCAAGCTTGTGATATTGATAAGCAGTTGGGTTTAACTTCTCGCCAACGGGATTATTTACAGCAACGTTTTAAGTATCATGTAGAAAAATTCGCTCGTTCTCAAAATTGGAAGTTAGTTCATCAATGGTTAGGCGCTGATATTGACCAAAAATTAGGGATGACTTCTGACAAATGGGAGGCTTTCTGGGCAACACTTTCTCCTGAACAACAGCAAATTTTACAACTTAAGCGGGTTGGGGAAGATGAACAAGCGATCGCTACTGCTATTCAATGTACTCCGAAACAGTTACAAAAACGTTGGGCAAAACTTTTGGACTTGGCTTGGGTATTTCGCAATAGTGACCAAAGCTAATTGGGTATTCAAAATGAAATACATTATTTTTACTCATCCACTAACTAAAACTTGCTATATGGGTAATCCTACAACTAACTAGGGTGGGCAATGCCCGCCCTATTTGCATTGATGTGCTAGGGAATAGGGAATAGGGAATAGGGAACAGCAGACTCTTAAAGGGGTTTTCTTCTGGAAAGGCTCCGGGTTTTCCTACAGAATGCTAGGAAAAATGTTGCGCCACAAAATAGGATTTAGAAATGTCCACGCTTTTTGCTTCGACTGCTATATTATTTTTTGTTATTTAAAATACAAATAAATTAGGGAAAATTAAGTAAAAAAAGATTTCCGTTTTTTAGTAAAAGTTTTTCACCAAAATCAATAAAAATATTAATCCTTTTTAACTGATTTAGTATTGTTAATTACATTTTATCTGAAACTGATAAATAATTGAACCGGGAGCGAGGCATCAAGACTATAAAGCAGGGATAAAAGAGAGATTTTCAAGGGGATCGGCTTTGTTTATCACACGCTTAAACAAAATTTATCTGATTCATAATTTTTGAGTAGAATACTTATTTCAAAGGCATTTGATATTAGTAGATCGTGGCGAGGAAAAAGAAATTTATAAAAGTTATTTCCAGGATTTCAGGAATTTAGTTTTGTTTTGCAGATTATTCTTTATTTATATTCATAGATAGCAATTAGCAATCATATCTAATAATTTTACTTTGCCATAAAAATCTATAGCATAGTTTTTTTCATCTATTAATCTCTAGTTTGTTCTTTTTTAGCTGTTTACTCAAACCTAAAAATATCTCACAAGTCAGATAAGATTACTATATTTAATACATTCCATTGATAACAGCAAACTCTAAGGATAAATACCTAGAAAAAATATTTATATATTTATACTTAGTTCCTAGTAAAACTATTCTCTAACTTTCCTAAAGATTAAATTAATTTTCTACATATACTTATAGTAATTCTAAATAATTTTTATCAGAATCCTGAAACTCTTATAGTAGTTGAGCTATTGTCTAATTCTACTCATTTTTTTCTAGAAAACTAGACACACGATTAGCATATTATATCATAAAAATTGATTACTCTGTTTTCCACAAAATTAGATATATTGGATGAAGTAACAATTTATTAAGATATATGTCTATCAATACGGCTTTGGTTCCAGATTGGACCCAAAAAAAATTAGTAAATAACTGCTCTAAAATTAAGCAAGCCTTTGAAACTATTGAAGCTGATAGCTGTCCACATACTTATAACTTTCATTTGCATACAATTTACTCCGATGGACAGTTAAAACCTGAAAATTTGATACAGCAAGCCATTGCGATCAGGATGCAAGGTTTGGCCATTACCGATCATCATACTATTGGTGGCTATCAAGTAGCGAAAAGTTGGTTAGAAAACTGGAAATCCCTCAATCCAGATAACGAACGTTCAGCCCCTACTCTTTGGAGTGGGGTAGAAATTAATGCCAATTTAATTAATATTGAGGTGCATATTTTAGGGTATGGTTTTGACCCAGAGTCTCCAAGTTTACGGCCTTATTTGACAGGAAAAGCTACTAAAGGTCAAGAGTATCAAGCTAGTAATGTGATTAGTGCTATTCAAAAAGCGGGTGGTTTGGCGGTACTTGCTCATCCATGTCGTTATCGGCGGCGTTCTGCTACTGATTTAATTAAGGCAGCAGTTCAATTGGGTATTGATGGTGTTGAGACTTACTACGGTTACACTCATACTAAGCCTTGGTATCCTAGCCCTAAACAAACACAAACGGTGAAACAACTTAGTGATACTTATGGTTTACTTAACACTTGTGGTACTGATACTCATGGTAAAAATATTCTAATACGTTTATAGAACCCCTAACAGTATCTTTGCAAAAGTGAGGATTAGGAGACAGGAGACAGGAGTTAGGAGACAGGAGACAGGAGACAGGAGACAGGAGACAGGAGACAGGAGACAGGAGACAGGAGACAGGAGACAGGAGACAGGAGACAGGAGACAGGAGTTAGGAGACAGGAGTTAGGAGACAGGAGTCAGAATTTCGGTGAAATAGAATAGGGAAAAAAGTATAAAAATAGCCCCTTGCTTCATCATCTCCCAATATCCCAATCTCCCCGTCCCCCGATCTCTCCAGCTAATTTTATAGATGCCTTCAGGAGTTCTATAGAAGTCATTTAATAGATATCTTTGGCAAAGAGGGAGTAAGAAGTAGGGGCAATTCATGTTTGCGGAGCATGA
>JBFRWR010000558.1:0-3065 GCA_051439685.1 Trichodesmium sp. | reverse complement strand
TATAAGCTTAGGAAAAACAAGAATCCCAGGGCTAATCCACCAAAAATTAGAAGATTTTTCTGGCTAGGTGTGAGAGTATTGACACCAAAACCATAGCCAAGGTTTTCTTTAAATCCTGAAGGCCCTTCAATCGGTCCAACATTTATAAATTGGACTTTAGACGCTCCACAAACAGGACAGCGCCAAACTGAAGGCAAATCTGAAAAAGCAGTTCCCGGCGGAATTTTTCCTGTAGAACTTCCCTTATTAGGTTCATATACATAACCACAGGCTCGACATTCATATCGATCTAGTTCCTGTGTATTGGCCTCGGTTGTTTCCTCGCTCATAGTTCCAAAGGATTGAATTAGCGATTATGAAAATATCTTTAATTATTATTACAGAATTATGACTATTTATAATTAATTGGTATTAGTTTTAACTTTTAACTTTTAACCTACATTACGCACCACAAAATGTAGTCTTAAAAAGAGGAGACAGGAGTCAGGAGACAGGAGACAGGAGACAGGAGATAGGAGATAGGAGATAGGAAATAGAAGTCGTAGGGACGTTGCATACAAAGTCCGTACAGGAGTCAGGAGGGAAGAAGAGGAAGTTTTTAAGTATTAAAGAGGAGCAAGTTTTTTTATCACGCTCTTATCCGGACATGATATAATTACCCCTTATTAAAATAAGGGGATTGACTAAAAGGAAAATTTGGGATTTTATCCCCTATCCAAGGGGAGGCTTTTTACCTTAATTGTTGAATTAATAATTATTAACTATTAACCATTAACAATCAACTCTGAATTGTTAATTATGAACTATTAATTATTAATTATTCGGTAAGTCCTGTTAATTAAAACTTGGCAAATAAATTGGCAAACTTTAACTCAAAACCCAATTCACCAGAGTCCGAACACCATAACCAGTTGCACCAGCATTATTGTAACCATTCTCTGCATCTATCCAAACTGGACCAGCAACATCTAAATGTGCCCAAGGAGTATCCTTAACAAACTGCTTCAAAAATAAAGCCGCAGTAATAGCACCGCCAGGACGAGGACCCGTATTCTTCATATCAGCGTGCATAGCTTTCAAACCCTCAAAATACTTCTCTTCTAATGGCATCCGCCACATTTTCTCCCCTGCACTTTCCGCTGCTGTCATTAGTTGACCCGCTAAGTCATCATTAGGACTCCATAAACCAGCAATATCATTACCAAGTGCCACAACACAAGCACCAGTCAAAGTCGCTAAATCTACGATCGCATCTACTCCTAATTTATCAGCAAAAACTAAGGCATCCGCCAAAGTCAAACGCCCCTCTGCATCTGTATTATTCACCTCAATAGTCTTGCCATTAGAAGCAGTGAGAAAGTCACCAGGGTGCATAGCATGACCACTTACCATATTTTCCGTAACCGCACTAATAAAATGAACCTCCACATCTGGTTTCAACTGAGCGATCGCCTTAACAGCACCAAAAGTTGTACCCGCTCCACCCATGTCAGTCTTCATCATTTCAATACCACTACCAGACGGTTTCAAATTTAAACCACCGGAGTCAAAAGTTAAACCTTTTCCAACTATTGCTAACTTACGACGAGAAGTACCTTCTGGTTTATAAGTGATATGAATAAATTTTGGTGGAATGTCGGAAGCTTGAGCAACTCCCAGAAAAGCACCCATTCCTAATTTTTCACAGTCTTCTTTTTCTAAAATTTCTAGGTCTAGACCAAACTCTTTAGCTAAACCTTCAGCCGTTTCAGCCATAGTTATTGGAGTGCAGGAGTTAGCCGGAGCTGCTACCAGTTCCCTTGCTAAAATTACCCCAGAGCAAATTTGTCTGGCTGTTGCTATAGCTTCATCAGAACCAGCTAAACCAATTAACTCTACTTGTTCTACATCTGGCCCTTGGTCTTCAAGTTTAGATTTAAAGCGATTATCTTGATGGAGAGCTAGTTCCACCCCTTCTGCAATAGCTGCAGCCGTAGCATTAGCATCTTGACATATTGGAAAACTAATGCCTAGAGTTTTACATCTCTCCTTTTTCGCCAAACGTCCACAAGTAGCTGCTGCTTGACGGATGGTTTCTAACTTTAACTCCTCTGATTTACCCAGGCCCACAATAATAATTTTACGAATGGCCTTTTTACTGCCTACACGAGTTGAGGCGCTGCTGTTAGCTTTACCCTTAAATTCTGTTTCTTCGATGAGTTCAGATAAAGTCCCACTCAGCTTTTCGTTCAAATACGCCATATCCCCAGTTAATATTTTGTCGGCATCTTCAAATAAACCAATAGCCAGGGCGTCTCCGGTCCATTCTAACTGAGGTGTATTGCTTGCTTTAATCTCCATGTCGATTTTCCGTTTCAGTCGTTATTGTTTAATTATCTTAATATTTTTTGTCGATCCAAACTCAGATATAGCAACGTGCGCTGGTATGTTTACATGGTACAAATACTACTAATGTAGCATATGCAAAAATATTGATAATGGGAGTAAAATTTTACACTACATTTAATGACAAGAGTAGTATGTAAATATGCGATCGCTCACTGCTATAATTACTATTTTGATAATTTTTTGATTAGCTAATATGCCTGATGTTCTATTCTCAAAATTCAGGTTCAAAGGATTTCAATAATTGATAATGGATAATGGATAATTACCTCTCCCTTTTGGGGAGGCTTTAAGGCGCGAATTATCTAATTATTAATAATTAATAATTAATAATTGGGGAAGTTGGAAAAGAAGTAAATATCAGAGTAAATAATTAGCTAATTTGTACTTAGATAACTTTTTTATCTCTTCAGATTAATTTGTCTGCCAAAGGTATTTAGTTAGGGCTTGCTGATTAAATATCAAAGTATTAACGGGTAAAGGTTAGAACAATTTTAGGTCTGGAAAAAGTACCTGCTTTTTGGTTGATCTTGCCGAAAAAGTGAACATTTTCGGTAGATTATAGCAGAAAAACCACTCTTACTATTCTTCCTCCTACCTCCTCTATAATTCCTATTCCTCCTGACTCCTGACTCCTGACTCCTGACTCCTACCCTCACCCATAAGACTTTTTCAGCAAA
>JBFRWR010000557.1:0-7841 GCA_051439685.1 Trichodesmium sp. | reverse complement strand
TTAGTTCGAGTTCGTAGAAAAGAAAAAACAACAGTAAATCTTGAGTAAGAAAGGCTCCAAATATGCTGAATGCTAATAACAGTATGAGGGAGTAATAAAAACGAGGTCTTTTGATTGATTCGTCTGTAGCATAGATGGCAATAGTGGTTAACAGACCGTTTAGTACTACTAATGGCAGAGATAAACCGTCCATTCCCAATGAGTAACTTAAACCTAGAGAGTCTATCCAGGGAAAAAAGACAACGAATTGTTGATTTGGATCTTGTGGATTGAATTGGGTAAGTAACACCAAAGACCATAAGAAACTAAGAATAGCTACTGTTAAAGCTAGTTGACGGGCTAATTTTGGCGAGACAGTGCTTGGCCAAAAACTAATAATACCCGCACCAATTAATGGAACTAAGATGAGAGCGTTGAGCATTTATTGATATTTTCCTTTGAGAGCAATTTACCGATAATTTTGCACTTCTACTATAGAGCCATTGGAGATGGACAATCTTTAATGAAGTCAGAAGTCAGAAGTCAGAAGTTAGAAGTTAAATTATTGCTGTGGCTAAATTTCAGAGTTTGAGAATATTTGCCCTAGTAATGGTAACTGCTACATATTAATCACAAATTAAAAACTGGAAATATATTCATTACTGTACTGTTGCGATATACGCAATAGTAGAGCATCAAACCTATATCAAAAGTGAACTGAGAGTTATTAATACTCCTAATTAAGTCAATCTATAAATCAATACCACATATTAATCAAAAATCAAAAATATATTCATTACTATTGCGCAATAGTAAAGCATTAAATTAGGACAACTCATCATTAAAATCTTTGTGCATGGCAAAAATATCTTTTGTATACTACAATAGTAATATATTGTTAATACATAATAGTGTTACAAAATAATATTGCTCTGAGAAAAGACCGTAAAAAGCTTCAGCAATATTCTTACTTTTGACTTGATGAGGATGGATAGAAAAACAGTAGAATCAGGATTAATATTACTTGCTCTGACAGGTTCTCAAGCTTACGGCACTGCCGCACCCACATCTGACAGTGACTATAAAGGAGTTTTTATTGCTCCCAAAGATTACTATTTAGGCTTCAAATCTTTTGAACAAAAAGACCGAGATTGGGATGAACCAGGAACAGGTTTATTTCCTGTATTAGATAATGTCAAAGATTGTGTAATTTACGAGTTAAGAAAATTTCTCACTCTCGTCTATAACAACAATCCTAATATATTAGAAACACTCTGGTTAGATACAGATTTTTACTTACATTTATCGCCAGTGGGAAAAAAGCTAATTTCTTATCGGCAGGAATTTATTTCTCAGAAAATTAGAGCTTCTTTTGCTGGTTATGCTTACTCTCAAATTAAACGAGTTGAAACTCATAGAAAATGGTTATTAAATCCTCCTGAAAAAAAGCCAGTACCTCAAGATTTTGGATTGAATGAAAATAGTTATCGACCTTTAACAAAATCTGAAGTTAATGCTTTTATGGAATTTCTCTATATGTTGGTTAGAGACTGCATCGAATTTTTAGAGCCTGCTCAACAATTGAGGGATTTGCTGTTAGAAAAAATTGATTATAAGGCGATTCTGAAACAACATCCAATTTCTGAAGATTTATTACCAAAAGTTCAAGAATATACAAGGGCAAAAAATGATTTTATTCGTCTGTTACATTTGACTCAAGCTTATCGACAAGCTTTGAGTCAATGGGAGGCTTATTGTAGTTGGAATAAAGGCAGAAATTTGCAACGAAAGGAGTTAGAAAAAAAGTGTGGATATGATGCAAAGCACATGAGTCATTGTATTCGGTTGTTAAGGATGGGAATTGAAATTTTGCGGGATGGGGTTTTGTATGTAAATCGAAAAAAAGTTGGTGATGCTGAATATTTGTTATCTATTAGAAATGGGGATGTTGCTTATGAGGAAGTGAAGAATTTAGCTGACGATCTATTTGCAGAAATTAAGGAGATTAAAACAGAATTGCCAGAACAAATAGACCGAGATTTTTTGAATCACGTTTGTGTAGAATTAGTGGAAATGGCGGGAGTTTGTTAATGGTTTACAGCGCTTTTTGTGATGAGTAGACTACAAATTAGGGATATTGGATGCAACGTCCCTACAGGGTTATTATTAAACTGATAAAAAAGTTTTTGTTTGTAGTTTTGCTCTAGCTCGAACTATAATATTGCTCAAGCAAAACTACAAGCTTTAATTACAACTATTCAACCGGACATGATATACAGCGTATTCCACCTTCGTGAGGTACACCCACGCGAAAAATCGCACTGGATAGATTGAATTATTAATATCTGTACTTCATATACTTGGAATCTGCTGTAAGTCCTGATCTATTTAGTTTTGCGCAAGAGAGAAGAAGCTAATGCACTTACTCCTAATAAACCCAATGTACTTGTAGGTTCAGGAACTGATGCTGGTATATGTACTGCTACCGCATTAACATCAAAACCATCGCGACCGCCTGTATCTTGTGACTTATCGACTAATCTCAGATATTTATATAAGTTGTCATTACCAATATTTATAGTAGCTCCGTTTTGATAAGCATCATCCTCAATATTCAAAATCTCACCTACTTCAAACCAATTCTCTAAATCATTCCCTACATATACATCTATTTGTTCATCATAACTACTTTGAGTGTGATTTCCCCAAGTAGTTTCCCAAACTGTAATGGGACCAGAAAACAAACCACCAAAACTAAATACAACTTCTCCTCCTAAACCAAGGGAAAGAAAGTCTTTATTCTGATGATAGGGTTGAGGTGCATAGAGAGCATTGTCTGTGTTTGTTCTCTCGTTTATCTTATTTTGATCATCATATCTAAAATCCCCTTGAGTGTAGGATTCTACTTTAGTTGCATAGGTAAGATCGAATGCGTTAGCGGAACTAGCTGAAGTTGCAATTGTGATGGAAATGGGAATTCCTATTACTGCTTTAATTATTTTGTTCATGGTGTGTGTTATTTGCTAAAGTAAATTGTCTGATTTTTGTTGTTAGTTTTTTTCTACAACTTATTCGTTTTTTCTACAACTTAATCACAATCAATTACTTTTAGGAATGTCATCAGAAGAATCACTGAATTTTATCTTTATCTAATCTTTAAATTTTTTGCTAAATTCGAGTAGTTTTACTATGTTTTCTTGATAAGTATTTCAAGATAAAAAAGGGATTTATGTAAAGGATTATTTCAGCGATTAAACTAAGTTATTATAGAGAATATCTTAAATATACTAAAAAGCATAACTTTATAAATAGAACCTTGAAGCTATATATACTGTCATAAAACCATCTTTATTTTACAGAAGATTATTTGAAGCTAATTTCCCTAGAGAAAAATTAGATTTCCTCTACCAATTTTAAAAAAAAATACTACTAATAAGCATGAGAGAATTACTCTAATTTCAGGTATAAAAAATGTGACTATTGAATGATCAACTGTCAGCGGTCAGCTCTTAGCTTTTTAAGAAATTAAGCAAGCATTAGGGCTTTGTTGCACTACATTTTAAACCAGAGAATTGAAGCATAAGTAACCATGAGTTTTAGTTGTCAACCTATATACAGCATTTTCCTTCGCCCGTGAGGTACAAAGCGGACAAGCAAGATGCTTGTCCTGCAATAATTTTATCGACATACTTGCATATCATTAGTCCGAAATACGCTGTAATTCTCTGACAGGAAATGTAGATTTTTTCAGAAGCTGATAGCTGAGAGCTGACTGCTGATTGGTTACTAAATACCTAATCTTTGATAGACATCATCTAAATGTTTTAAATGATGTTTTGGGTCAAAACAAGCTGCAATTTCTGCCTCAGATAATTGACTTTTTACCTGTTCATCTTGACTAATTAAATCTTGAAAATTACCATCAGGTTGATTCCAAGCTTGATGAGCGCAAGACTGAACAATTTTATAAGCTTCTTCTCGGATCATGCCTTTTTCTACTAAAGCTAAAAGCACTCGTTGGCTAAAAATTACCCCTCCATAAACATTCATATTTCGCTTCATGTTTTCTGGGTATACCAACAATTTCTTGATTAACCCAGTAGTTTCTTTCAGCATAAAATGAGTCAAAATACAAGCATCTGGCAAAATAACCCTTTCCACTGAACTATGAGAAATATCACGTTCATGCCAAAGAGCAACATTTTCCAACGCAGCAACAGCATGACCTCGCACAATTCTCGCCATTCCTGTTAACCTTTCGGAACGGATCGGGTTACGTTTATGAGGCATTGCACTCGAACCTTTTTGACCTTTAGAAAAATATTCCTCAACCTCTAAAACATCAGTACGTTGCAAGTTACGAATTTCCACCGCAAAACGTTCGATAGAAGCAGTCAGCAATGCCAAAGTTTGTACATACTCAGCATGGCGATCGCGAGAAATTACCTGAGTCGAAGCTGTATCCGGTTCCAGTCCTAGTTTTTGGCAAGCGATAGCCTCCACTTTGGGGTCAATATTAGCATAAGTTCCCACTGCTCCAGATATCTTACCCACAGCAATATTCTGACGCATTTTCACTAATCTCTGACGATGACGGCAAACTTCTGCTAACCATCCTGCCAACTTAAAACCAAAGGTCATCGGTTCCGCATGAATACCGTGGGAACGCCCTACCATAAAAGTTTCCCGATGTTGTTGTGCCTGATAGCGAATAGCTTGTCCTAACTCTTCGACACATGACAACAACAAATCTAAACTCGCTACCATTTGTAATGCGAGAGCAGTATCCAAAACATCAGAACTTGTTAAACCAAGATGGATATATCGCCCTGCGTCACCTACATATTCATTAACATTTGTTAAGAAGGCAATCACATCATGGCGCACTTCTGCCTCAATTTCCAGAACCCGCTGCGGGTCAAAATTAGCCTTGGCCTTAATTTCTGCTACTGCCTCAGCAGGTATATAACCAAGTTCTGCCTGAGCTTCACAGACAGCTATTTCTACATCTAGCCAACTTTTCAGCTTGGCATTATCAGTCCACAGTTCGCCCATTTCGGGCAAGGTGTAACGTTCTATCACACTCTATATCAAACTAAAACAACCGTTACATTGTATAACACTAGGGAATAGGGAGTAGGGGTAATTCATGTTTGCGGAGCATTCCGTAGGAAATTACCCCTACGGGAGTAGTGGGAAATAATTGATTTTATTTTTGATTATCACCAGATGTCTCATAAAAATATATCTAAAAATTGGCTTTGCTGCTCAAACTGTATTCCTGACTCTTGACTTCCGACTCTCGACTCCTGACTACAATGTTAGCTTGAAAATTTGCGGATATTTGGTATTATCTGGCGATCGCACAAAATCAGCAATTTTGTCTGGTCCAGACTGTTGTAAATGTTGCAATAATTCACTACTTTCTATAACAAATTTATCTACATTAATATCAAAATAATCAGGCTGATAATAATTTAATTTTCTAATACCTTCACCCAATGAAACCACAGCACCACGCCAATTTTCATTTCCAGCATGATACAGTCCAACAGCTATTTGTAAAATCCCTTGATAAAAATTACGTTGAGGGTTTCCAGCTTCGTGCCATAAAGCTTCAAAAGTATCGTGACACTTATAAAATTCTTGTTGGTTAAATTCTGTTATTCCTTGCCAAAATTCTTGGGGAATTTTTTCTTGTTCAGAAGTCATTTATTATAGTAATTAGGGTTTGCTGAAACAGTCTTTTTGTGAAGGTAGGGAGGAGGGAGTAGGTAGGGAAATTGTCTGCAACCTCCTTACAGAGTCCAGAGAAACAGGGAGTTATCGAGAAGGTATTCAGAAAAATCATCCCTTGATCCAACCTCCCCAACTCTTACCCAAATACTAACTTTTTGAGCCTTAAAGGAAGAAGGAAATTAGTTAATTTTTTTCAATTCAGACAGTCAAAAAGAGTAAAAATTCAACAATTTATCACCTCAAATTTCAATTAAACTTTCTTCCTTGCATTTGATTTTATGTTAATTGTTTTACCAAATATTAAGATCGTGTTTGTCTAATAAGTCTGAAGAGAAGGAATAGTTACTAAAATCCCAAATTTGCAATAATTCCAACAAAGGATTGAAAGCTGGTATATAGAGATATTTTAGGTAAATATATTCCGAGATTTTTAAGGAGAAATAGTTGTCTTGGTTTCTTCCTCCCTATTCCCTATTCCCTATTCCCTATTCCCTATCTCCTGATACATTCAATAGATAATATTAAACTTACATACTTGCTCTAGTTGTCTCTAAATCTTCTTGAGTAATTTCTTGTTGTTCACCAGCAAAATCATTATCTGGAGTTAAGAACAACATACAATGACATTCTTTGCGCTCGCGCATTGGTACACAAGGACAATTCCAATATGTAGCTTTTACCTCTGCTTCCTTATCTTCATAATGACGACATGGACATAAAGGAGCGCCAAGTTCATCCTTATGTTTAGCTAATCCTTCAATTACCACAGCAGTTACGGAAGGGTCTACACAAAAATAAGTATCTGTATTTTTGGCATACTTTTCAGCGAACTTTTTCATCGCTTCCAAAGATTTTTCAGTAGAAAGTTTCTTGTTTTCTGTGGTTGGATTCATAGTATACGTTTTTTATGGTTTTCATATTAGATAGTTCTATTAATCATACCCCAAAAAGCTAATTCCTGGGAAAAATCCGATCAAAAACTTCTAATATTTTCAATATTTTACCTAAATACTATATCGGATTAAATTTGTCAATCAAAATAAATAATTATATTTGCTAATTTAACTTTTAATTTGAGACTGAAGTTGAAATTCTAACGGTTGCTTGGAACTAATTTGCAAACCACAAGAATGTTGCAAGTTAGGAATTTCTGTAGTTGACATGACAGACTCATCTAACCACAACAACCATCTACTTCCAGGAGGAAGAGCAGTCAGACTAGCAGTATTTTGAGTCAACCAAAGCAAAGACCTTTTCGGCGGGTTTTCTACGACAACTTCCTCGCCAAACTTAACCCCAGCTAAGGTTTGCAATACAGCTAAATTACCATGTACCAACCCAGTAGCAGCCGTCCAAAGTTGTACATTGAGTAAAGAACGGTTAGCATAAAAATACAAAGAAGCAGCAGCAGTCACCGCAGCTTCAAAATTATCAGGTTGCCAGTCAGCAGCACTATCAAGACAAATCAAAATTTCTTCTCCTCCCCTAGACACTTCCAGTTCCCGCACCCGCAACTCCCCATAACGCGCACTACTTCGCCAGTGGATCAAACGACTAGGATCGCCGAACCGATATGGTCTCAATGTTCGAGTTAACCCTTCCGATGCCATTTGATAACGACTATGTTCGTGAAGTTGACGACTATTTTCTTGACCAAGTTCATCTATTATCGGGCAACTACTTAGGGGTAAAACGGTAGGATAGACAATGGCGGTAGCTTTAGCATTGCGACTACGACGACACCAGAATAAACCTAGAGGTGCTGCAGTTCTAAGTAAAAAATGATGCCACCGATATATTCCTCTTTTTTTGGTAGGGAGATAGTAAACCCAATGGTAAGTATCTTTAGCGGGGATAACTTCTATTGCTTGTTTTACTGGTTTCCCTAAGACAAAAGGAATATCATCTTGAAGTTGCAGTAAAGCTAGTGGTTGGTTAGTAGAATTTTCTATTGTTAGGGCGATCGCTAAACTGTCGCCCACAGTTATAGGTTGAATAGGATGACGACGTACTTTTATTTGACGTAGCGATCGCCCTGGTAAAAGAGCGCCCATTCCTAACAATGCAAAACTCATCCCACTAATTACATATAACCATCCTGCCATTGTGTTAGTAGCGGCACC
>JBFRWR010000556.1:0-3952 GCA_051439685.1 Trichodesmium sp. | reverse complement strand
AATGTTCAAGAATTGAGATTTTTCATTATCACGTATACCATAAACAAAAAGACAAACAGGCTCTTCATTTATACTCGCCTGAATGAGTCGTGCATGAAGCGTTTGAGAATTTCTTTTTGATATGGGTCTGGCAATACCAAGAATTTTGCCTACATAATCTACATTTTTTAGAACACTGATATCATACTTTGGAGATGCACCTTTATTTAGGAATGAATCCGTAGGTTGACGGTCTGTATAAATCATAGGAGTTAGTTTAGATATTCCTGTTAATCTCTGAACAAAAAAACTTCTGAGTCTATCTGTTCCTTGTTGTTCAGCAAAATCATAAGATGTCACTGAATATCCTGCAATTTTGACCAAAACCCACCCCGATTTATAATTGCTGGTATCTCTTTGGATAAGTTGTTGAAATTCTACAAAATCAACAACAAATCCCATGCTAGAACTAATAATGCCACCAATAGTGCCAGCAACAATCAGCGTACCATTGTCACGGATAGATTTAATAAATCTGTGGAATAAATTACGATTTTGTTGATTTCCGGGATTATTTTGATTATTTGGATTTTGTTGAGTAGTCATCAGTTGTACTTAAATTTTTAAGTTTGGGTGTTAGTAAATCAAGAGGTAAAAATTTCGAGGCGATCCAAAGTGATTGCCCGATTTTGTGCGTCTAAAATCCAGATATACTGTTTTTTATTTCCATGAGACGCTACATTTGTAATTTGATAAATTAGATGCGTTTGCCCTGATGATCGACCTTTTCTTCAATGATGTTGTAGATTTTTTCAAAATCCTCATCCGACATCTTCTGGTCCCCTAGAAGGTCTATTGCTAGACTTTGGACTAAGCCTCGTAAATCCATATTTTTTCTGGTACTTAAAGTTGCATCTTTTTAGAGGATAAGTCACCTTTTCTCAAGACTGCCAACTGAAAAAAACTGATTTTATGGAATTCTTGGTAACAAAATATTAACTCAAAACCAGAAAAATCCTGATTTTCTTGGTTTACTCTGAAATTATAATAATTAAAACTATTAGCATATCTAAATTATATGATTATTACAGAAGTTTTACAATTGGTAGATAGGTTAGTGGAGAAACAAACTGGAGAGCATCTAGACGATTTAGAAAAAGCTGTTGTGAAAGGATTATGGGAAGGTAAAACTTACAGTGAAATTGCTGATGACTGTGGGTATAAAAGTTCTAACTATATTGGAGATGTTAGTCGTAAGTTATATAAAATTTTATCTGAACAATTAGAGGGAGAAGACGTTAATAAATCTAATTTTTGTTGGACAATAGAAAGAACTAAAAATTCTCAGTTTTTTGGTTTAGTGAATGGTAATGTTACTTGGTGTCCCAATCATCCTCAAGCTGAGGAAAATGAATCAATAGATAATGAAGAAAAAAAGACCGAAAATACCAGCTACCAAGATTTAACTCTAGCTCCTAAAATCATCAATTTTTATAGTCGCGAAACAGAACTTAAAACTCTATCCGACTGGTTAGCTAATCAAAATATTCGTCTCATCTCAGTATTAGGAATAAGTGGGATGGGGAAAACTACTCTAGTCAGACATTGTATCGATCTAAATCAACAACTATTTGATGTAATTATCTGGAAAAGTATCAAAATTTCTCCATTTTTAGATAAAGCGATCGCTGAGATTTTAATCAAAACTAACGACACTCAAAATCTTACTATTCAAACTGATAATAAGTTAACCGATTTTTTTAATCTGTTACAGCAAAAAAGATGTTTAATTATCCTTGATGATCTACAAGAATTATTTATGAGGAGAGAATTTTCGGGAAAGTACCAAAGTCAATATCAAGGCTATAAAGATTTTTTCCAAAATATTGTAGAAATTGAACATCAAAGTAGTTTAATCTTAATTAGTCAAGAAAAATGCCAAGAAATGATATCCTTAGACGAAGACTTATATCCTATTAAATGCTTAGAATTATCGGCAATAAAAAATCTAGACCTCAAAAAATATGGCTTACAAAATGAAGAGGCATGGTCAAAGCTGATTAATTTATATGAAGGAAATCCGGTTTATTTAAAATATATTGCTAGTGTAATTAAAGATATTTTTCTAGGTAATATCTCGGATTTTTTCACTGAAGAAGGTTTGCTTTTGACAGAAGAAATTCGCTTACAATTAACGGAAATATTCTCTAGACTTTCACCTATTGAACAACAGATTATTGGAGAAATAGGTAAATACAATAAACCTTTATCAAGAGAAGAGATTAAACAAGCTTTATCATTATCATCAATGGATTTAATTAATGGATTACGCTCCCTGACAAGACGTTACTTATTACAAAGACTCGAAGGGGAGAAAATTATGTTTGATTTATCTCCTATTGTTAGAGAATATGTCAGAAATTGTGCGGTTGATTAACCAGCAAAAAACATAAGTAGGGAGGTTGCAGATAACCTCTCTGCTTTGTACTTAATTACTCAGGACTACGCATTAGGAACGATTTTTTGGCTTTTGAGATTGCGTCGCTGTCGCTCGCAATGACAGGATTGCGTTGTTTTGCCTAAGTCCTGCATAATTTCATCACTCTCCTTTTTCCACTTTCCACAACTCCCCCGCAACCGCAGACTCTAATTCCCACTGTCTTGCTTTCAGCGCTTCCCGCAGTCTCGCAGAAGGACGAAATACAAATATCTCTGACTCATTCTCAACCATTTCTAATTTAGGCGACTGACTCAACAACAACAGTTGCACGTCATCATCTAATATATAACTGAGTGAAATCAAATCTCCCGTATTAGTATAATTATCCCCCACATCGCTCAATAATAGTCGGGACTCACTAGCATTAATTTTTCTCGCAACCTCCGCATTAAAATAACTCAAGCTTTTGCTCCACCAACTAGCAGAAACAGCACTGACGCTACAGGATACAATACTTGCAGTCAATAATATTGCCAAAACTATCCGCCAAAATTTTTCCCTACCTAAATATCTCCCTAATAAGTAAGCAACGGATAAATATATTGCCGGAAAACAGGAAATTAGATAACGGGTGACAGCAGAGCGTTTTCCACCTAAGAGTAAATCAGGTATTACTAACATGATGAAAGGTACAAAAATTGAGGTCAAAATAAATAATTTTGTGGAACGACTGCAATAACAACAAACCGTATAAACTGCTAAACCAATGATTATTAAAAATAGCAATCTCAGTAAATATGTAGCGACAAGATTAAAATCAAAATATAAATCTATAAACAAGCAAGAAAAACTCAAAATCCACTTTGTTACTAAATAATCAAAACCTACTGTTACTCTTGCCCAATTTGTGGTGTCTGAAACTCTTTGCAGATTATTTACTAAAACAATTATCCAGGGAATATATAAAATAATTATTCCGACTGAGGCAATTAAAAAATCTAAGGGTAGTGTTTTAATTAAAAGTTTGATTTTGGCAAATTTACCAATTTTTTTAGAGATAATTTTTTTAACATTTTCTGAGAGTAAGCAATTAGTTAAAACAAATATTCCCTGAGAGACAAGAGTTAAAGCAAAGAACAAATGCGTATATAAACCAATGGCAGAAATCATACTATATAATCCCCATTTTTTCCAGCTTCGAGAATCTAAAGCCTGCAATAATAAAATACTACTACTAATAATCAAAACAGTAACTAAACTATATTGCCTTGCCGTTTGAGCAAATAAAATCTCAATAGGTGATAATGTTAAAAATGTAGTTGCGAGTAAAGCAGTTAAATGGGAGTTAAAAAGTTGCCGACTGAGAATATATAGTAATGGCAAAGATAATAAACTAATTAATGCTGGTAAACTACGAGATGCGGTGAGAGAACCGCCAAATTTGTGCATCCATAACCGAGCAATTAAATAATATAAAGGTGGATGATGGGGATTTTCTATTGTTAGAGATTCAAGAGTTCCTTGGAAAGTGCT
>JBFRWR010000555.1:0-3086 GCA_051439685.1 Trichodesmium sp. | reverse complement strand
ATATGACAATGGACTAATTCCATGGGGTCAGTAGTTTCAAATGGTAATCTTCCATTTAACATCTCAAAAAATGTTATACCCAGGGAATAAAAGTCGCTGCGGTAGTCTATTCCTCGATTCATTCTGCCAGTTTGTTCCGGAGAAATATAGCCTAGAGTTCCTTCTAAAACATTAGGAGTTTGAATAGTGGGAGTTTCTTTTGGCAGTAGAGTAGAAATACTAAAATCAATAATTTTTACTTGTTTAGTTTCAGGATTAATTAGTATATTTGCTGGTTTAATATCTTTATGAATAATTCTATTTTGATGCAATTTATCAATAATTTCAGTTATTTGAATGGCGATATTTAGAAATTGGGATATATCTTTCGGAGCAGAAAAATTTTGCTCGTATTCATCTAAAGAAATACCGCCAAAATCTTCCATAATTAGGGCATAGCTATTATGATAACGTTCGAGAGCTAATGGTTTGACAATAGCTTCGATTTGGAGATTTTTAGCAATAGTATATTGGTTGCGAAACTGAAGTAATTCGTTAAAAGAAGGAAACTCGTTTTGGAGAAGTTTAATAATGACAGGTTGAAAATCTGATTTTCTCTGTCCGCGATATATAAGAGTACGACTACTCTCATGTATTAAGTTGCCGATTTCATAATTAGTTAGGGATGTTAAAATTATGCTCATACCTATTTTATTAATTTTATTTCAACATTTTATCACTCAAAGCAAAGTTCATTAATAGACATCTCCAATAATCAACAATCAAATCAATTATTCCCCTAACTGCTAAGAGCCGACATTAAACGCTGCGCGACATAAAAAAAACCGGAGCTTCCCGGAGGGAAACCCAACCTAAAAATACTAATTTCTTCCTAATTCTTTTATAAATTTAGTTAACTGCATAATCTGTAAATTTTCTTTTGAAAGGAGAATGGAAACCAATTACTATATTTTCTTGAGAAACTCCTAATTCAACTAAACGTTCAGCTACAGATTCCTCCGTGTTATTCTGTTGAATATATATTTTATTATCAATAATATCTAGGTGCAAAATAGAACCATATACCCAGTGATTTTTTGTCCAACCAACTTGTACTAAAAGGTAATGGTGATGCTCAGTATCGAAAATAGTCTCTACCCGAACATCACCAGATTTGTGCAAAGAAGCTTGTTTTTTAATCAGAGTTTGGATTATTTGACTATAGTCTATTGCCATTTGATAATTTCCTCAATGTCTGGGTTATAAACAATTAGTCGTAAACTATTTATAGCGATCGCTCTTTGAGCAAATCGACGATTAAAGAAGTTGTCGTAAGCATCGTTAGGAACAGCTAAATAGAGGATTCTATCGGGTTCAAGTTCAGACAATGCCATACGATAGTTAAGAAACTGCCCAAGAGCAGTATGAAATTCAGAGATAGCTGAATCGCCCAAAAAGCTTTTAATTTCTACTGCTATTTTATCGCTACCCTGTTCAGCAGCAATTAAACGCTCTGCTCCTATATCAATATAGAGCGGAACATCCTCAAATTCAATTGACAAAGGATCATCTGTAATTGTCCACCCCTGCTTGATTAGAGCAGAACAAAAGGCACTGTGGAAAGAATCTCTAGCTGGCATAGATAGCAATCCTAATTTTATTTGTGCCTAAAATCTTACTGCTTTTTGGGAATAGGAAATAGGCGATCATATAGTCATTATATACAATTTTTCGTCTAATAGATAGCTCAAACTAGCATAGGCTAATTGGATACCAGGACGGGGCAAATTTCTTGGTGTATAATAAAATATTGTCGTATAGGGTTTGGACATCCATCTGTTGCAACCAGTCTCAACAACTTGGCAGATATCTATGAGTCCCAAGGACGATATGCCGAAGCCGAACCTCTGTATGTCCAAGCCTTGGAGATATTTAAGCAATGGCTAGGGTCTGCACATCCATTTGTAGCTGAAAGTATTAACAACCTAGCAGGTCTCTACTCTTCTCAAGGGCGATATGCTGAAGCCGAACCCTTGTATGTCCAAGTTTTGGAGATGAGAAAGCAACTGCTAGGGTCTGCACATCCATCTGTTGCTTCCAGTCTCAACAACCTAGCAAGTCTCTACTTCTCCCAAGGCAGATACACGAAAGCCGAACCCCTGTATATCGAAGCTTTGGCTATTTTATTTTCAAAACTAGGAGAAGAGCATCCAAATACTAAGACTTCTCAGCATAATTATCTTATATTTTTCAGCAGGTTCTCAGCGAAAATAAGCAAGGGGAATTATCCGATGAAAGGAGCTTAAGAATCATATCACAGATAGAGGGTTCTAAAGGAGGAAGATTAATGTCATTTATTAATAGAGTTGCTACAAAAGTTTGTAGATTATATCGGAGATGGACGGTAATATCAAATCCGGTTGAATAGTTATTGTATAGTCGGGAGTAGGGGAGTAGGGGAGTAGGGGAGTAGGGGAGTAGGGGAGTAGGGGAGTAGGGGAGATTGAATACTGAAAATTATAGAATTATCAACATATACTATATAACCGGATTCTATATAAGATAGAGAAGCAGCGGTCTGGCTTTCTTGTCGCGTGCGTAATGATTTTGAGAGATTGCTTCGGGGGGTTAATCACAGATGAACAAAATTAAGGATTCTTCCTGCCCCCTCGCAATGACAGTATTAGGTTTTTTTGTAGGGTAGTCAAAACAAGAGCGATATACTTTAAAAACTCCTGACAAGAGCGATCGCCTACTCCAAAACAGCCAAGATTGTTTTCACAGGAATAAACAGCGAAAGTAGATTGTCTTCTAAAGGAATCAAACCATATTTTAAATAAAAAGCCTTAGCTTCCTCATCAAAAGCATCAACCGCGACCGCAAATATCCCCACTTCTGAAGAAAGGCGAACGGCTTTTTTAAAGCATTCCATCAACAAAACCTTGCCTAATCCCCTACTCTGCATAGTTTTATCCACAGCTAATATCATGTCCGGTTGAACAGTTATAAATAATTAGGGAGGAGACAGGAGACAGGAGACAGGAGACAGGAGAAAAGAGGGAGGAGTCATATAGAATCCGGGTAATTAGTTATCGTATCGCGCTCCG